>CAUOWW010000024.1:0-21241 GCA_963508345.1 uncultured bacterium | reverse complement strand
GCTCTCATTTACTGTAAAGACTTCCCCACAGTTGGGGCATTTGATTTCGTTCATATCGTTCCTCTTTCTAGACTTCTGTAACCATTATATCATGCCTGAGGGAAAATCAAAAACAGTGAGTCGAAACCCACTGTTTATCTTCTTTTTCTTTAAATTTTTTCCAAGGCCAAGCGCAAGTCTTCAATCAAATCTTCTACATTTTCAAGTCCGATAGACAAGCGGATTTGGTTTGGTGTGACACCTGCTGCTTCTAGGTCTTTTTCTGACAATTGACCGTGAGTGGTTGTTGCTGGATGGACAACAAGCGATTTAGCATCTGCCACATTTGCAAGGTCAGAGAAGATTTCCAAATTATCAATAACCTTGCGTGCTTCTGCCTCCCCACCTTTGACATGGAAGGTAAAGATTGAACCCACACCTTTTGGCAAGTATTTCTCAGCCAAGGCATGATAAGGACTATCAGCCAATTTTGGATAGTTAACTTTTTCTACCTTAGGATGGTTGACAAGGAAATCAACAATTTTCTCTGCATTTTGCACATGGCGTTCGACACGAAGAGAGAGAGTTTCAAGTCCTTGGAGCAAGAGAAAGGCATTAAATGGTGACAAGGCAGCACCTGTATCACGAAGCAATTGAACACGGACAGCGATAATAAAGGCTGCTGCACCCACATCACGAGTATAGCTCAAATTGTGGTAGCTTGGATCTTCCTCAACAAATTGAGGGAATTTTCCTGAAGCTGCCCAGTCAAAACGACCGCTATCGACAATCACTCCACCAATAGTCGTACCATGCCCACCGATAAACTTAGTCGCAGAGTGAATGGCAATATCTACACCATGAGAAAAAACGTTAATCAAATAAGGTGTTGCAAAAGTATTGTCAGAAACAAGTGGAATTTGATGTTTATGCGCAATCTCAGCCAATTTTTCCAAATCAGGAATGTTAATCAAGGGGTTACCCAAGGTTTCAATCAAGACAAGCTTGGTATTGTCATTGATAGCTGCTTCCACTTCCTCCAAATCATCAACATCGACGAAGGTTGTTGTAATCCCATAGCGAGGAAGGGTTTCTTTCAAAAGATTAAAGGTTCCACCGTAAATAGTTGATGCCGCCACTACATGGTCACCAGCATGGGCAAGAGCCAAAATCGTATAAGTCACTGCGGCCATACCTGATGCTGTTGCAAGAGCTCCCACACCGCCTTCAAGAGCAGCAATTCTTTCTTCAAAGGCAGCTGTTGTAGGGTTGGTAATACGGGTATAGATATTCCCAGGTTTTCTCAAGGCAAAAAGATCCGCACCTTCCTGTGTATCATCAAAAACAAAGGATGTTGTCTGATAAATCGGAACTGCACGAGACTTGGTAGCTGGATCCACAACTTGACCAGCGTGTAGTTGTAAAGTTTCAAATTTAAAATCACGAGCCATAAAACGACCTCCAAATAGTTTGATTAAGGATATTGTAGCACCTTAAGGTATAGTTTACCAATATTAGTTTTCTATATTTTGATATAATAAACAGCTATTACTATCATTCCCATATAAAAAAGCACGACTCAATCGTGCTCATTTTCTTAATCTACATAAGTATCTTCATTTTTATTAAGGAAGGCATACGGAAGACCCATCAAGAAACCACCACCAATCAAGTTTCCAACGAAGGTTACACCCCAGTGACGAAGCATATTTCCAACACCGAAGTTAGCAATTGAATCAGCAGCAACACTGAATTTTACAATCGCGAAAGAAGCAAAGTTCGCCGCAATGTGCTCATTTGTTAAGAATACAAACATGTAAATTGCTGATAAAACGAGCCAAAGTTTGGCACCACCATCTTTGACCAAAACAAATGAAAGAATCGCAATATTAACGAAAATATTTGCCAAAATCGCCTCAAGCAAGACTAATTCATTTGAACGGCCTAACTTCATCTCAACAACCCCTGAGATGAAACTATCGTGTGTCAGATGTGCATAGGCTGCTGAGTGGGCAAAGCCCCAACCTGCTATCAAAGCCCCGATAAGGTTGAACAAGGTACAGTAAAGTAAAATCTCAGCTGTTTTTCTCCAAGAGATTTTTTTCAAGAAACTACCAGCAGTCAAGAACATCATGTTTGATGTTACCAACTCGGCATTCAAGAAAACAATGTAGGCCAATCCCCAAGCAAAGACAAATGGGAAGAGGAAGCGTCCACTACCTGGTGCAATTTTATTAATCAAGTCAGCCCCAACTGCACCAGCAGCAGTACTGAAGGTCAAAAATGCACCTGCAAACATCGAACGAATAGCATACTTAAATTTGCTTTGACTATAAAGACTTTCTTTCTTCTTGCAAGCAAATTCAATCTTTGAGATAAATTCTGAAGAAACCATAATAAACTCCTAAAACTTTTATTTGTGATAATTATAACATAAAACAGATATAATGAAAAGCCTTTCCTAATTGCATTTTTAATAAATTTATAAATCCAGCAATCGTTTACATTGTTTTAATAATAAGCTTTTAGAAGTTTTAGTTATCAGAATATTAAGGTTACATGGAATAACTTTTATTCTATTTAATATATTTTATTGTTACAATTTAAAAACGATTTTCTCTGCAAGCCTATTTTGTAAAAGAAAAAGAGAGAATCGTTCTGATTCTCCCTGATACACTAACTCTTCTTAATCAACATATGTATCTTCATTCTTATTTAGAAAGGCATACGGTAAACCAATCAGAAGTCCTCCACCTATAAAATTAGCAATAAAGGTTACACCCCAATGTCGAAGGATATTTGGAAGCTCAAAGTGAGGTACTTGATCAGCAATCATGCTGAATTTCATAATACTAAAGGAAGCAAAATTAGCAGCAATGTGCTCATTAGACAAGAAGACAAACATGGAAATAGCTGATAAAATGATCCATAGTTTAGCAGCACCATCTTTGACTAATATAGACGAAAGAATGGCAATATTTACAAATACATTGGCAAGAATCCCCTCAAGCAAGACTAACTCACTTGGACGCGCCAATTTCTTGGCTACAAGCTTAGGAAGGAAACTATCATGGGTCAAATGGGAAAAGGCTGATGAGTTGGCAAAGGCCCATCCAGCTACCAAGGCACCAATGAGATTAAACAAAGTACAATAGAGTAAAATAATCATTGCCTTTTTCCAATCAATCTTTTTCAAGAACACTCCAGCTGTTAAGTACATCATATTGGAAGTTATCAATTCCGCATTTAGAAAGACGATATAGGCCAGCCCCCAAGCGAAAACAAATGGGAAAAGGAAATACCCACTACTTGGAACAATATTATTTAATAGATCCGCACCAATAGCACCAGCAGCTGTACTGAAGGTTAAAAAAGCACCTGCAAACATGGAACGAATAGCATACTTGAACTTACTTTGCTTGAAAAGACTTTCTTTCTTGTGGCAATAATAATCTATCTTCGAAATAAACTCTGAAGAACTCATAAACATCTCCTAATTTTTTATATTTATCATTATAACATAAAATGTTTGAATGGGTAATCATTTTCTTAAATTTATAACATTTGTATTGATTTTATACTCAATGAAAATCAAAGAGCAAACTAGGAAGCTACCGCAGGCTCTACTTGAGTACGGCAAGGTGAAACTGACGTGGTTTGAAGAGATTTTCGAAGAGTATTAGCATTACATAGTATGTTTATAAAACAAAATAAAAAGAATCAGTAGAACTAGATGTTTACTGATTCTTTAACTATTAATAACGTTGCTTATATGGTTGATTGAAGGCTGTTAGAACTTCTTCAGGTGTTTGTGAATAGTCTTTTGTATCTTTCAAATCACCTTTTACAATAATCCGCTCTGTCGCATCATAGTCCACACAAGTTACAAGTGTGATCTCATCAACACCACTACGGTCGTCAATCTCATCCACACGATCTGGTGTTACATGCTTGACCTCATGAATGACATAAGTATAAACCTTATCCTTATCAGTCAGATAAATTTTCATACCATTTTTAGCATGTGATAAGGGAGAAAATAGCATCTGACTGGCATTTTCTGCTGTAAAAATGTGATGACTAGCTAGTGAATAATTTCCTTTCCCCATCACTTGGTCACGCTTCATTGTACCAGCTCCATAGAAGAGGTTGACATTATCAAGACCTTTAAAAATAGGTAAGTTAATTTCTACTTCAGGAATAGCAATCCCACCAATAACTGGTAATTTTTGCGAATTCCATTGTGAGGATAAGACAGCTTCTGATGAAATGGCTTTTACTGAGTCAAAGTCAAAATTACCTTCTGTATCTTGATTTTCTTCCAATTTTTCTTTTGATACCTGGCTAACTTGATACTTGTTAGTATTCCAAACCATGAAGATATCACGAATTTTTGAATTAAAGATTAATGCCAGTGACAAGAGGATTAAGAATCCTGCCAAGACATTGATTAGTAAATTTTTACGATTTGTTTTCTTATTATTCTTTTTATGAGACATTATGCTTCACCTTCTATTTCGTTTTCTGTCCCAACTTCTTCTTTTTCTGACGCCGCTACCGTTGTAAAGGTCACAATTTTAGCATCTTGATCCAAGCGCATCACTTTAACTCCCATAGTTGAACGCCCTGTTTGTGAAATATTGGCAACATTAGTTCGAATCATGACACCAGTATCAGTGATAATCATCAAGTCTTCATCACCTTTCACAGTCAAGAGACCTGATAGAGGACCGTTTTTCTCAGCAATGTTGGCCGTCTTCATCCCTTTACCACCACGACCTTTAGTTGGGTATTCAGTAGCAACTGTACGCTTACCATATCCTTTTTCAGTAATGATAAGAACCTCATCTTGATCAGTAATCACACTAGCACCAACAACTGTGTCCCCTTCACGGAGATTGACACCTTTCACACCCGTAGCGATACGGCTCATGCCTCGAACGGCTGATTGATTAAAGCGAACTGCATAACCAAGCTTGGTACCAATGATAATATCCGTATCTTCTTCTGTCAGTAAGACATTAATCAACTCATCTTCATCCTTGAGGTTCAATGCTTTAAGTCCATTTTGACGAATATTAGCAAACTCCTTAACGCTGGTTCTCTTCACAATACCATGACGGGTTGTGAAGAAGAGATAAGCATCATCGCTACGTTCAGATTCAACATTGATGATGGTCTGAATGCTTTCACCTTCATCCAATTTCAAAAGATTGACGACTGGCAAGCCCTTAGCTGTACGGCCATACTCAGGAATTTCATAGCCTTTCAGGCGATAGACGCGTCCTTTATTTGTGAAGAAGAGTAAATGATCATGAGTGCTAGTTGACACTAACTCTCGGACAAAATCATCATCTTTGACACCTGTCCCTTGAACACCACGACCACCACGTTTTTGAGCGGTAAATTCAGCTTGGTCTAGACGCTTGATGTATCCCTTGTTAGAAAGCGTAATCAAGACATCCGATTCTTCAATCAAGTCTTCATCTTCAAGACTCAAAACTTCACCAATCATCAACTCTGTACGACGCTTGTCACCAAACTTACGCTTGACTTCATCTAATTCATCTTTGATGATTTGAGAAACACGTTCTGGCTTAGCAAGAATATCTGCTAAATCCGCAATCAGAGCCAAGAGGTCATCATACTCAGACTGAATCTTATCGCGTTCCAAACCTGTCAAACGACGAAGACGCATATCAAGAATGGCCTGACTTTGACGTTCAGAAAGCTTAAACTTGCTCATCAACTCAGCTTGTGCTTCCGCATCCGTTTCACTAGCACGGATGATACGAATCACTTCGTCGATATGGTCTAGTGCGATTAAGAGACCTTCTAAGATATGAGCACGCGCTTCCGCTTTTTCCTTATCAAAACGTGTACGACGAACAACCACTTCTTTTTGGTGCTCAATATATGCATCCAAAATCTGACGAAGAGATAAAATTTTCGGTACCCCATTTTGGATTGCAAGCATATTAAAACCAAAGTTGGTTTGCATCTGGGTCATCTTGAAGAGATTGTTGAGGATAACATTGGCTGAGGCATCGCGCTTGACTTCAATAACGAATCGAACACCTTCACGGTTGGACTCATCACGTACTGCTGTAATCCCCTCAATGCGTTTTTCCTGAACCAAACGAACAATATGCTCATGCACCTTAGTTTTATTGACCATATAAGGAAATTCTGTTACAACGATGCGCTCACGGCCTGTCTTAGTTTCTTCGATTTCAGTACGAGAACGAAGAACAATCGAACCTTTACCTGTTTCGTAAGCCTTATGGATACCTGATTTCCCCATAACAAGGGCACCAGTTGGAAAATCTGGCCCAGGCAAGACTTCCATCAAATCCTTAGTGGTCACTTCAGGATTGTCCATGACCAACTTCACTGCATCAATGGTTTCACCCAAGTTATGAGGTGGAATATTGGTTGCCATACCGACAGCAATACCAGTTGCTCCATTAACCAAAAGGTTTGGAAAACGAGCTGGCAAGACCAAGGGTTCACGTTCGTTCGCATCATAGTTGTCGACGAAATCAACCGTATTCTTATTGATATCACGAAGCATCTCCAGAGCAATCTTACTCATGCGTGCCTCTGTATAACGCTGAGCGGCAGCACCATCACCATCCATGGAACCAAAGTTTCCATGACCGTCTACAAGCATGTAACGGTAGCTCCACCATTGAGCCATACGAACCATAGCTTCATAGATAGATAAGTCCCCGTGTGGGTGGTATTTACCCATGACATCCCCTGTAATACGGGCAGATTTCTTATGGGGTTTGTCAGGTGTCACACCCAATTCGTTCATACCGTATAGAATACGACGATGAACTGGTTTCAATCCATCTCGAACATCAGGAAGGGCCCGCGATACGATAACACTCATGGCGTAGTCGATAAAGCTGGTCTTCATCTCCTTTGTCAGATTGACATTCACTAAATTTCTATCCTGCATTAATAAATGCCTCATTTCACAATTAGTAACTAAATATATTATACCACAATGTCTGCCATATTTCAGGTATCTAGAACCACTAAAACGTTTACATCAAGAACTGCAAGGCATATCCGTGACAAAGCATTTTAAAAGTGATAAAATTAAAATAACTGGGGAAATCCCTGAATAAAATTAAGGAGATGTTTAGAATAATGACTACAACTAAACAACACAAAAAAGTTATCCTTGTCGGTGATGGTGCTGTAGGTTCATCTTACGCTTTTGCTCTTGTTACTCAAGGAATCGCACAAGAACTTGGTATTATTGAAATTCCTCAATTGTTTGAAAAAGCAGTTGGTGATGCTGAAGACCTTAGCCATGCCCTTGCATTTACTTCACCAAAGAAAATCTACGCTGCTAAATACGAAGACTGTGCTGATGCTGACCTTGTTGTTATCACAGCTGGTGCTCCTCAAAAACCAGGTGAAACTCGTCTTGACCTTGTAGGTAAAAACCTTGCTATCAACAAATCAATTGTTGAGCAAGTTGTTGCTTCAGGTTTTGATGGTATCTTCCTTGTTGCAGCTAACCCAGTAGATGTCTTGACTTATTCAACTTGGAAATTCTCTGGATTCCCTAAAGAACGCGTTATCGGTTCTGGTACTTCTCTTGACTCAGCTCGTTTCCGTCAAGCCCTTGCTGAAACAATCGGTGTTGACGCTCGTTCAGTCCATGCCTACATCATGGGTGAACACGGTGACTCAGAATTCGCTGTTTGGTCTCACGCTAACGTTGCTGGTGTTAAATTGGAGCAATGGTTGCAAGCAAATCGTGACTTGAATGAAGCTGACCTTGTTGAACTTTTCATATCAGTTCGTGACGCTGCATACTCAATCATCAACAAGAAAGGTGCTACATACTACGGTATCGCTGTAGCCCTTGCTCGTATCACTCGTGCAATCCTTGATGACGAAAATGCTGTACTACCACTCTCTGTATTCCAAGAAGGTCAATATGGTGTTGAAAACGTCTTTATCGGTCAACCAGCTATCGTTGGGGCACACGGTATCGTTCGTCCAGTAAATATCCCATTGAACGACGCAGAAACTCAAAAAATGCAAGCATCTGCAAAAGAATTGCAAGCTATCATTGACGAAGCATGGAAAAATCCTGAATTCCAAGCAGCTTCAAAAAATTAATTTAAATAGCTTGATAGACTAGCCAAAAAGGTTTTAAAATCAGAAAACGCATATTATCAGGTATAGAAATCCTTGATAATATGCGTTTTATTGTGGAAAGATTTATTTCATTTTCTGCTAAAGTATTCCTAGAAATGAATGTGACTTTATTAATCAATTTGTTCATTTCTTATTTCATTCGATTATAAATCGCAATTAAAAAGTTTTGCCCTTTTTTGCTCCTAGATAAAAAAGAGCCCATCACACAGGCTAGAAAGCTTGATATGATAGGCTTTTTAATGTTAGATTAACGTACTGTACGGATACGCATTGTGTTTGTACGTACAGCTTCTCCAACTGGTACACCCGCTACGATAACGATATCGTCACCAGATTGTACAAGACCTGCTTCAACTGCTTTACGTTCAGCAATTTCAAACATGTCATCAGTTGATGATGGAGCTTCTGTCAACATTGGGATAACACCCCAGTTCAACATCAATCCACGTTCTGTCAATTCGTCGAATGTCAATGCCAAGATATCAGCATTTGGACGGTATTTAGAGATCAAACGTGCAGTGTGACCTGTCTTAGTAAGAGTTACAACCAATTTAATGTCCATTGAGTTAGTAGCATCTTTAACAGCTGAAGCCATTACTTCTGTCTTAGAGTTACGTTCAAATGAATCTGAGTTCAAACGGCCGTATTCGTTAAGAAGAGTTTGAGCGTTCTTGTCGATTGTAGCCATTGTAGTTACTGACTCAAGTGGGTATTTACCATTTGCAGACTCACCTGAAAGCATTGTAGCGTCAGTACCGTCGATAACAGCGTTGAATACGTCAGATACTTCTGAACGAGTTGCACGAGGTTTTTCTGTCATTGTTTCAAGCATGTTAGTAGCTGTAACAACAACTTTACCAGCAGCGTTGACTTTAGTGATGATCATTTTTTGGTAAACTGGAACCATTTCGAATGGTACTTCGATACCCATGTCACCACGAGCAATCATGATACCATCAGCAGCTTCGATGATTTCATCCAAGTTGTCGATACCTTGTTGGTTTTCAATTTTAGCAAACAATTGAACGTGTCCATTTCCAGTCTCTTTACAGATTGCACGAACTTCTTCAACGTCTTTTGCAGTACGTACAAATGAAATCGCAATAAAGTTGATACCTTGCTCAAGACCAAAGCGGATGTCATCATTATCACGTTCAGCAAGAGCTGGGAAAGGAATTTTAGTGTTAGGGATATTAACACCTTTTTGTTTAGCGATTACACCGTCATTTTCAACTTCAACTTCAAATTCACGAGTCACATCATCTTTAGCAACTACACGAAGACCAAGTTTACCATCGTCAATTAATACTTGGCGTCCAACTTCAACATCGTCATAGATATCAAGTGAACCAGCGACGTTCAATGCAATTACTTCACGAGTTGATTGAATTCCTTGTTTAGTTGCAACACGAATTTTTTCACCAGTTGTGTAAGAGTATTCTTTTGCATCTCCTTCGAACAATTCTGTACGGATTTCTGGTCCTTTAGTATCAAGAAGGAAACCAACTTTTTTACCTGCAAGTTTTTCAGCAAGTTTAACAGTTGCCATACGGTCACCTTGTTCTTGGTGGTCACCGTGTGAGAAGTTGAAGCGGAATGTATTAGCACCAGCTTCAATCAATTTAGCAATGTTTTTAGCTGAAGCTTCAACATCCAGTTTCCCACTCCAATATCCATCTTCACCATATTTTTTACCACCACGGATTTCAACCGCAGGACCCAAAGTTGCAACGATTTTTACACGTTTGTTCATGATTTTGTGACTCCTTTATATAAATGACCTTTTTGGTCTTATTAACTAATTTTTTTATTATGACAAGTTCTTATTCAAGTCAGATAGCTCGAGGTCTGCTTTATGAGGATTGTTAACCACAATCTTACCATCTACAGTGAGGCTAAACAATGCTCCTTCTTCTGCTGTACCAAGAATTGGGTTTTCAACCATTTTCTCATTACGGATACCAACCGCAACACCACCGATACCTTCTTTAAGAAGTTTAACAGCATGGGCACCCATGCGTGATGCCAATACACGGTCACGAGCTGTTGGAGAACCACCACGTTGGATATGTCCAAGTTCTGTCACACGAAGGTCGCTTGTATCGCCAGCTTCTTTCAGTTTTTGACCAAATTCAGCTGCTGACATCACACCTTCTGCCAAGACGATAATGTTGTGTTTTTTACCACACTCATATCCAGCTTTGATGCTTGCTACGATATCTTCCATCTTGAAACCTTCTTCAGGGATGATGATTTCATCAGCACCAGTAGCAATACCTGCCCAAAGAGCGATATCGCCAGCGTTACGTCCCATAACTTCGATAACAAAAGTACGACGGTGACTTGATGATGTATCACGAATCTTATCGATAGCGTCCATAGCAGTAGTAACCGCTGTGTCAAAACCGATTGTGAAGTCAGTACCAACGATATCGTTATCGATTGTACCTGGAAGACCGATAGCTGGGAAGCCATGTTCAGTCAAACGCATAGCACCGTGGTAAGATCCGTCACCACCGATAACAACTACACCTTCAATTCCGTGTTTTTTCAATTGCTCAATCCCTTTAAGTTGCCCTTCAAGTTGAGCAAACTCTGGGTAACGAGCTGAGTGAAGGAAAGTACCACCACGAGAAATGATGTCTCCTACTGAAGCCGCATCTAGGGGATGAATTTCACCAGCAACCATTCCAGCATATCCATCATAGATACCAAATACTTCCATTCCTTCTGAAATTGCTTGACGAACAACTGCGCGGATGGCAGCATTCATACCAGGGGCGTCTCCACCACTAGTTAAAACAGCAATACGTTTCATTTGGTTTATGCTCCTTTTTCTTTTAACATTCTTACTGATTATATCACATTTAATTGGAAAATTCTTCTATTTTCCGTAATTTTAGTGATAAATCGTTTTCATAGCAATTTTATTCAATTTTGCTTCTAATTCATCAGATTTAGCTACAAAATGATGAGGAGATACAATGGTTTTCTGTTCCTCTTCATACCTGATGATAACTGGGATTGATCCTTTATATAGCTCTAAAATACGTGAAATTTCTTGATCCGAGTCATGATTTTTTACCTGAATCCAAAAGCGCTCAGCCACCGCTTCTCTTATTTCTTGTGCAATCATTTGCAGACGACCATCACGTGACTGGACTTTCCCTTTGATATAGTAGAATGCTCCCTCTCTTACTTCCTGACCAACCTGTCGATATAAGTCTGAAAAGAGAGTGACATCCAATTTTTTCTTACTATCATCGACCTGTAAGAAAGCCATATTTTCACCCTTTTTGGTGCGAATAGTTTTAATTTTTTGAATTTCTACCAAGATAATGGAGTGACTATTTTCTGACAAATTTCCAATTGGTGTAATCGGGTAAATAGTTTTACTTGCGATAGTTTGTAGGGGATGTTTGCTGACACCTATCCCTAAAAGTTCTTGTTCCATATAGAATTTTTCTTGATCTGTCCAATCTTCCGATTCCTGCCAACTATAAATAGTATCTCCAAATAAACTTCCTAACTCTTTTACAAATTCAAATAGATTAGCTAAGTTATTGAATACTTTTTGACGATTTTTTTCAAATGAATCAAAAAGGCCAACTTTTACCAAAGGTTCTAGCAGAGGAAGTTTCAGATAATTCTCAGGTAATTTAGCTATAAAATCTTCAATGTTAGAATAAGGTCTATTTTCAATAATCCAAAGTGCCAAATCTTTGCTGACTCCCTTAATTGATTTCAAACCTAGATAGATAGACTTATTGGCAATTTTATCGTGATAGGGAATGGTGTTAATTGACAGAGGGGCTACTTCAAATCCTGCTTCTAGGGCATCCATTAAGTAATCACTGTTGGAAGAATTTAACATGACCTGATAAAAGATGGCTGGATAATGTGTTTTGAAATAGGCCAACTGGAAAGCCAAGGCTGAGTATGCATAGGCATGAGAACGGTTAAAACCATAACCTGCAAACTTCTCCATAACATCAAAGACCTGCTCTGCCTTTTCCGCAGTATGACCAGCTTCTAAGGAGCCTTGAATAAAGGAAGCCCTCATCTCATGCATGGCAGAAGCATCCTTTTTCCCCATAGCTCGACGCAAAATATCGGCCTTTCCGAGACTAAATCCAGCAAAACGCTGAGCAACCTGCATAACCTGCTCCTGATAGAGCATAATGCCATAAGTTGGAGCCAAAATATCCTCCAGAGCTGGATCTAGAACAGTCACTTCTTCCTGCCCATGCTTTCTTGCCACAAAATTATTGATATAGTCACTAGCACCTGGTCTATTTAGGGAAGTAGTTGCTACGACATCTTCAAAACAAACTGGTTGCACACGTTTTAGCAGGCGAATAGCACCAGGTTGCTCAAATTGAAAGATACCTTTTGTATTGCCAGAAGCAAAAAGAGCTAGCGTTTCTTTGTCTTCCAAATCAATCTCGTTGATAGCTATCTTAACACCTTCTGTTTCAGCAAGTAATTCTTGCATCTTCTGGACAAAGGTCAAATTTCGTAGTCCCAGAAAGTCCATCTTCAAAAGCCCACTTGCTTCAACTCCATGAGCATCATACTGAGTCAATGGAATTTCGTCACCATGCTTTAGAGGGATGTAGTTGGTTAAATCTTGGTCACTAATGACAACACCAGCCGCATGGACAGAGGTTTGTCTGGGATAGCCCTCAATCTTGCAGGCAATTTCAAAAGCTTTTTGGTATTCTAACTTACTATTGATTTGCTGACGAAACTGTAGATTGCCCTCATAGGCTGACTTTAGATTATCACGAAAACTGATTTTCTTGGTAATTGCGGACAATTCATACTCTGGCACACCAAAACGCTTCAAAACATCACGTAAAGCTTGCTTGGCCCCAAAGGTAGAAAAAGTAACGATTTGAGCCGCATGCTTACTACCATATTTATTACCAACATATCTGATAAAATCTGGACGATAAATATCTGGAATATCAATATCAATATCAGGCATGGTATAGCGTTCACGATTGAGGAAACGTTCAAAAATCAGATTTTTCTGAACTGGATCAATCCCTGTAATGTCTAAAGCATAGGAAACCAAGCTACCAACTGCGGAACCCCGTCCCATTCCCATATAGTAGCCATTCGAACGTCCAAAACGCAATAAATCCCAGACAACCAAGAAATAATCATCAAAGCCCATATCATGAATAACAGTCAATTCTTGGTCTAGACGGTCTTGATATTCTTTACTAGTCAACCCCTTCTGCGCAAGTCCCAAGTCAGCACGTTCTCTCAACTCTTCTACTGCTGGTCTAGCTGGATTAAAACGAGGCAGTTTCAGACTAGTATCCAAGTCATAAGAAATGCTTGAAATCAGCTTTTCTAAATTGTCTAAGGCTTGCGGAAAACGTTCTTGGAATAATTTCTCTAAAGAACTTGCCGATATAAAGACATCTTGTCGTGAGCGCAAGGGAACTTCTCTAAGCGGTAGATTTTCTTTAATCGCTGTTAATACTTGTAGAACTTCTCTATCCCTGCTTTCAAAAGCATTGACCCGATAAAGGGGCAAGATTGGATGATGAAATTCGCTTGTCAATGTTTCTGGATAAATCCCAATATAATAATCATATTCTAGATTTAGCGACTCAATCTCTTCAAAATAAGGCACAATGACCGCAATATCCTCCAGATACTGGGACAGGACTGACCATGTTTTCTCCCCCTGCATCTTGGCTGTTGAAAGCTTCATCAACTGCTGATAACCCACACTAGATAGGGCTAAAAAACGCAGATTCACTTCCTGCTCATCCACTAAAAGAGTCATTTCAAGCCCTAATAGAGGATGAATGCCGTATTTTTTTGTAACCTCTAGAAAGTCGAAAGCCCCATAAAGGTTATCAATATCCATCATAGCCAGATGAGTGTAGCCATAGTCTTTAGCTGCTCTCACATACTTGTCTATCGAAATAACGCTCTCCATAAAACTATAAACTGTTTTTGTATCTAGTTGTGCGATCAATTTACACTTCTCCTCTATCCTTCTCACTTTATTATACCATTTTTCAAAAAGAGAAAGACAAAAGCATCGAATCCTGTCTATATTTTATCCTTAAAGTAAAATTTTTTGAACGAAAAAAGTAAAAATACATCTAAAGAATCAAATGCTCTGGTAATTTTTTTACTTTTTTATCCCAAGAAGTGAATATATCTTTTAAAATAGAAAGACACATCCAGTTAATCTATTTACTATGATAACTTGTTTTAGACTATAGAATAGTACTTGTTTTTCATATAAACGATATTCATTATTATTGAATTAATTTCTTTCCCATTTAATGATTCCATTTATCCTATTTTTTTGATATAATAACCTTAATTATTTTTTATAAGGAGGTTATATGCGCTTTAATCAATTCAGCTATCTATCACTTCCAAGAAATACTATTTTATATGAATTTAAAAAGTATGGATTTGATTTTCCATCTGAGATGGCAGATAAAAAGATGTTAGAGACTTTTCTAAGTCGTGTCTTTTTTACTTATAAAGATAGTACCTATCCTCTATCCAGTTTGGCAGTTGATAAAGAAACTGACTTGCTGACATTTTTTCAATCAGAAGATGAACTGACTGCAGATATTTTCTATACTGTAGCCTTTCAACTCCTAGGTTTTTCTTATTTAGTTGACTTCGAAGACAGTGAAGTTTTCCGTAAAGAAACTGGTTTTCCCATCGTATATGGTGACTTGATTGAAAATCTCTATCAGTTACTCAATACTCGAACCAAAAAAGGAAATCTCCTGATTGATCAACTGGTAAGTGATGGTCTCATCCCTGAAGATAATACCTATCACTACTTTAACGGCAAGAGTTTAGCAACTTTTTCTAGCTATGATGTCATTCGAGAAGTCGTTTACGTTGAGTCTCGTGTCGATACTGACCGAAAAGGGCTTCCAGACTTAGTCAAGGTCAGCATTATTCGTCCTCGTTTTGATGGACAAATCCCTGCTATCATGACAGCCAGTCCCTATCATCAGGGAACAAATGACAAAGCCAGCGACAAGGCTCTCTACAAGATGGAGGGTGAGCTTGAAGTAAAACCTGCTCACAAGATCGAACTAGAGAAACCTCAACTAAATCTCATCCAACCTCAAGGTCAAGCTGAGCTAGTGTCAGAAGCTGAGGAAAAACTAACTCACATCAACGCTAGCTATAGTCTCAACGACTACTTCCTTCCACGAGGCTTTGCTAATCTCTATGTCTCAGGTGTTGGTACCAAAGACTCTACTGGTTTCATGACTAACGGAGACTACCAGCAAATTGAGGCTTATAAAAATGTTATCGATTGGCTCAATGGTCGTTGCCGTGCCTTTACTGACCACACGCGCCAGCGTCAAGTCAAGGCTGACTGGTCAAACGGAAAAGTAGCTACAACAGGACTTTCCTATCTAGGTACCATGTCAAACGGCCTTGCCACTACTGGTGTAGATGGCTTAGAAGTTATCATTGCCGAGGCTGGCATTTCTTCATGGTACAACTACTACCGTGAAAATGGTTTAGTGACTAGCCCAGGTGGCTATCCAGGTGAGGACTTTGACTCCCTTGCTGAGTTAACCTACTCTCGTAATCTCTTGGCTGGCGACTTTATTCGTGGTAATGAAGCTCATCAAGCTGATTTGGAAAAGGTAAAAGAACAACTGGATCGCAAGACTGGCGACTACAATCAGTTTTGGCATGACCGCAATTATCTGCTCAATGCTGATAAAGTGAAGGCAGAGGTTGTCTTTACTCATGGTTCTCAGGATTGGAATGTCAAACCACTTCATGTTTACCAGATGTTTCACGCCCTTCCTGATCATATAAACAAGCACCTCTTTTTCCATAATGGCGCACATGTTTACATGAACAACTGGCAGTCCATTGACTTCCGTGAGTCCATGAATGCTTTGTTGACAAAGAAATTACTGGGACAAGAAACAGATTTTCAACTTCCTACTGTTATCTGGCAGGACAATACAACTCCTCAGACTTGGTTATCTCTTGATAACTTTGGTGAGCAAGAAAACTTCTTGACCTTTTCACTCGGTCAAGAAGAACAGGTCATTCAAAACCAGTACTCAGATAAGGATTTTGAGCGTTATGGTAAGACATACCAGACCTTCAATACGGAACTCTATCAAGGGAAAGCCAATCAGATTACTATTGACCTGCCTGTGACCAAAGATCTCCACCTGAACGGTCGCGCTCAGCTCAATCTTCGTCTCAAATCTAGTACAAACAAGGGACTCTTATCAGCCCAACTGCTAGAATTTGGTCAAAAGAAATACCTACAGCCTTATCCAGCTATTTTAAGTGCTAGAACCATTGACAACGGTCGCTATCACATGCTGGAAAATCTCTGTGAATTGCCATTTAGTGCAACTACACAACGAGTCATTACAAAAGGCTACCTCAATTTACAAAATAGAAATGATTTACTGTTAGTAGAGGATATCAAGGCAGGTGAATGGATGGATGTACAATTTGAACTGCAACCAACTATTTACAAGTTAAAAGAAGGAGATACTCTCCGTTTAGTCCTCTATACTACTGACTTTGAAATCACCATACGTGACAATACCGCTTACCACTTGACTGTCGATCTTGAACAGTCTACTCTTATCCTACCTTGCCAAAAGGTATAAGGAACCAGACTTTCAATATGGAAGGATTCTCAGGAAAAGGTCAATCCAATACCCACTGACCTTCCTATAATCAATAACCTCCACTTGAACAGTCGAAAGAAACTACAACTTGGTATCAAATCCAGTTCAAATAAAGGCTGTTAGAAGCCCTACTACTGGAGCTTGAACAAAAGATACCGCCCCATAACCAACATGTGTAACCCTCTATCATACACGCTACCACACCACATGTTGGACAAGCTATGTGAATTGCCATTTAGCGTAGATTCACAACAAGCCGTGACAAAATGCTACCAAAATTGAATGATTCACTGTTAGTAGAGAACAACCATGCAGATGAAGGGATAGACAGTCAATTCATCTGTATCCAACTAGTGACAAGTTAAAGGAAGGAGATTCTCTCCGTATCGTTCTAAATTACTACTGACTTTGAAATCATCATACGTGACAATACCGCTTACCACCCGACTGACGATTTCGATCAGTCCATGCTTTCTGTACATTGTACAAGGAGTAAATTTTATGAATAAATCTGAACACCGCCACCAACTCATACGAGCACTTGTAACCAAAAACAAGATTCATACTCAAGCCGAGTTACAAGCTCTTCTTGCCGATAACGACATTCAAGTTACTCAGGCAACTCTTTCCCGTGATATCAAAACAATGAATCTTTCAAAAATACGTGAAGAAGATAATTCTTACTACGTGCTCAATACTGGTTCAATTTCAAAATGGGAAAAACGCCTAGAAACTTATATGGAAGATGCTCTTGTACTGATGCGTCCTATTCAACATCAAGTACTTTTGAAAACTCTTCCTGGTCTGGCTCAATCATTCGGTTCTATTATTGATGCCTTGAACTTCCCTGACGCTATCGCTACCCTCTGCGGTGATGATGTCTGTCTTGTTATCTGTGAAGATGCAGATGCTGCACAACATTGCTTTGAAGAATTGCAAAAATTTACACCACCATTCTTCTTTGGTGAATAACAAAATTCCGTGTCTGATTAGGCACGGAATTTTTTATCTCTTCTTTACTAAGATGGATTTTCATTTTTGGTTCGTGCCAATCTCAAGGCACGATTTGGATTGAGACGATTAAATAGTTCTTCCAATTTCTTTTCATTCCAAATGTCTGCGGCGGAAACGAAATTTCCATCCGCATCTCGGAAAGATATCGGCTTATCTCCCATACCAGTCTCCTAGTCTACAAATTCAAACTCAAATTTACCAATGCGAACCAAGTCCCCATCCTTAGCACCACGCGCACGAAGGGCTTCATCAACCCCCATACCACGAAGCTGGCGGGCAAATTTCATGACTGATTCGTCACGATCAAAGTTGGTCATGTTAAAGAGTTTCATGAGTTTTTCACCAGAAAGTAGCCATGTTGCATCGTCATCACGACTAATTTCAAAGGCTTTTTCTTCCTCATCAAATCCATAGTAAGCTTCTTCTTCCATATCGGACTCATCATAAAGCAAGAATTCTGGTGTCTTGTCTAACAATTCAGCTGTAGCATCCAAGAGCGTAGCCAAACCTTGCTTTGTCAAACCAGATATTGGGAAAATAGCTGGTAACTCTTCAAATTCATCGTAGTTTTCAGCTAATTTCTTCTTGAAAACTTCAAGATTTTCCTGACTCTCAGGCATATCCATCTTATTGGCTACAATAATCTGTGGACGCTCCATGAGGCGAAGATTGTATGACTCCAGCTCTTTATTGATAGCTAGATAGTCCTCATAAGGGTCACGGCCTTCACTAGCTGACATATCAATGATATGAAGGATGACACGTGTACGCTCGATGTGACGGAGGAACTGGGTTCCCAAACCAACACCTTGACTAGCACCTTCAATCAATCCTGGTAGATCAGCTACTGCAAAAGATTCACCCGATTGGGTACGAACCATTCCTAAATTTGGCACAATTGTCGTAAAGTGGTAGGCGCCGATTTTTGGTTTAGCAGATGTAATAACACTTAAAAGAGTTGATTTCCCTACAGATGGGAATCCAACTAAACCAACATCTGCCAAGATTTTTAGTTCCAATTGTAACTCACGTTCCTGACCTGGTTCTCCATTTTCAGAGATTTCAGGTGCAGGATTTTTTGGAGTCGCAAAGCGGATATTTCCACGTCCACCACGACCACCGTGAGCAACGATAAATTCTTGACCATGTTCAATCAAATCTGTCAAAACCTTGCCAGTTTCGGCATCACGAACGGTCGTACCTTGTGGTACTCGAACTCTGAGGTCTTCTGCACCACGACCATGCATTCCTTTGGTCATTCCTTTTTCACCAGAATCAGCCTTGAAATGACGATTGTAGCGGAAATCCATGAGGGTACGTAGACCTTCATCTACAACGAAGACGACATTGCCTCCACGACCACCATCACCGCCCCAAGGACCGCCATTAGGGACATATTTTTCACGGCGAAAGGCAACCATGCCATCGCCACCATTACCAGCCTTGACCTTAATCTTAGCTGTATCTAAAAACATACTCATTTTTTCTTCTCACTTTAAAAAAGGGCTGGGAAATCCCAGTCACAAAATTTTCTTAAATCTATTTTATAGATTACTGAGGGCACCAATTGCAGTTGCAAAAATTCCCAATAAACTTGCTACTAGCATGATAATCACGATAAACAAGGTTATTTTCTCAAACATAGTTTTTTTACGATTTCCATTATCTCCAAATGCCATTTTTCTCTCCTTCGTTACATTCTATTTTCTATTATCTTAGCATGAATTTAGCTAGTTTTCAATAGTCACTTGCTACTGGTGCAATAATCCATAAAATGATATAGGCTACAATTCCAGCTCCATAACCAAAAGCAAGAACACCCCATATTACGCGAACAATAGTAGGATCTATATCAAAATAATGGGCTACCCCAACACAAACACCAGCAATCTTTTTATCACGACCACTTCTCATTAATTGTTTTTTCATAGCTTGTCCTCTTTCTATTCTTCACGGTCTTTCCAATAATCTCTTATGCTAATTAACTGTGTTTTTGAAGCCTTCAGCATGCGTCTAGAGCCTTTTACAGGCACAGCAACCACCTGTTGTGGAAGATACAAAACTGTCTTAAAGATACGCTGACTAACCGTATCATCTTTGGCTAAATCTTTCTGGAAGTTATTTGAAATAATGGCATCCAGATAAAACTCATGCACTCGTTTCCCAAAGTTTTCAGCTGAAATCTCATACAATTTCTCTGATAAGACATGCTCATTCATGTCTGGTGTTGCAATCAGGGCTTCCAAAATAGCACCAGCCAAATCATGTTCTCCATAGTACAAGGTTCCAAACATTTTATCACTGATAAGATTGTCCAGATAAGGATTTCCATGTGCAATGACAGGCGTTCCACTAGCTAAGCTTTCCAAGTAAGTCAAACCCTGCGTTTCACTTGTCGATGCAGAGATGAAGAAATCTGCTGCCTTATAGTAAAGAGCCGTCTCACTAGGAGCAATCATACCTGTAAAAATAACGGAGTCTTGAATCTCTAGTTTCTGGGCTTGCTCTTTAAGGTCATCCAGATAAGGACCATCCCCAGCTACCACCAGTTTGACCTTGTCTTCCTCTATCAGAACTTCTGCAAAGGCTGCTAATACTGCTTGAATATTTTTTTCATAGGAAATTCTGGAAAGGCTAAGCAACATCTTTTCATTATCTTGAATCCCTAGTTTACTACGCAGTTCTTTTAAATTTTCTTGCTTGATTTCTGGACGATCAAACTTAGCTAATTCAATTCCAGTTGGAATGACCCGCTTTTCAACCTTGACCTTATAGTCAGATAGCAAGTCACGGACAATCTCACTCGGGCAAATAACCCCATCCACATCATGTAGGAAACCTCTGACCAGATACTTGACCATACTAGGACGAATCAACATCCCCTTAGCAATATAATGGACATAGTCCTCATACTGGGTGTGATAGGTATGAATGACGGGAATTTTCAATTCACGCGCAATCCAAATCCCCAACAAACCAAGAGAAAATTCTGTCTGAGTATGGATAACATCCAGTTGATACTGTTTGGCAATTTCAAGCGCCTTGCTAAATCCTCGGTAGGCAAAGCGACGATCCTTAAAAGCAAAGAAGGGAACACTTGGAATACGGATAATTTGCCAATCTTCATAGCGATTGACATCCTTATCTGTCGTCGTAAAGATAAAAACAGCATGCCCCTGCTTTTCAAGTTCTGTTTTCAAGGTTCGAATACTGGTCGCAACACCAGAAACCTGAGGAAAATAGGTATCTGTAAATAAACCAATTCGCATAGATTACCTCACTTTTTACTTTCTCCCTAAAGTGGCTTGTTTCTCATAAAAGTCCAACCAGATTTGCAACAGATGCTCTTCAGAATACTCTCTAGAAATATTCTTAGC
>CAUOWW010000023.1:0-23643 GCA_963508345.1 uncultured bacterium | reverse complement strand
CCAAATCCATTTAAGATAGTTGCTGGAATAAAGGCAATCACAAGGCTGATGATAACTTGCAAGAGTGCAATACAAGTCAATACAAAGGCTTTGGCAAGGAAAAACTCGGTACGAGAGACACCCACTGTTAAATTATTTTTATAGAGTTTGCCGATTAAATCAACTCCAAGAACGAGGCAGGCTAGAACTATGCAGAGAAAAACGAGGTTTGAACCTTGACTAGATGCGTTAATCAGGGCTTGTACACCGTCCCAGCCATGGGTTGGAATTTCTGGTTCTTCTGTCTGGATTGCCATCAGATGGCCTGTAGCCCCGATAGTGGCACCCATTAGCAAGAGGACAAAGAGAATGAATTCTGTAATCCAGAATCCTTTGGAACGGAAAAGACGGTAAAAGTCTGCTTGAATGGTATGTATCATGATTTTCCTCCTATTGGACCAATTGAGTGAAGTATTCTTCTAGGTTTTGACGGGCATAGTAAATCTCATCAATGTCAACATCTGCCAAGGTTAATTCCTTGAGAATCTGTTTGACATCTTGTTCCTGACCAAAGATATGGATTTCATTTTCTGGATTGACAACCTTGAACTGGAGCTGGATTTGTTCTTTCAATACTTGACAAGCTTTCTCTTGGTCGGCTGTCTTAAGGACAATATAATCCTCACTTAGTGTTTCAAATTCAGCTTTACTGATTTCACGGATAATCTTACCTTGATCTAAAATACCAAAACGATTTGCTACGAGATAGAGTTCTGACAAGATATGGCTAGAGATGAGAATGGTGATCCCTTTTTCTTGATTGAGCCGTTGAATCATTAGTCGAAATTCTTTGATACCTATTGGGTCGAGACCGTTGATAGGTTCATCTAAGATTAGGAAGTCTGGTTTGGATAGGAGGGCAATGGCGATGCCAAGTCTTTGTTTCATTCCTAGAGAGAAATCACGAAAAACTTTTTTACCTGTATCTGGCAAACCGACATAGTCCAGCGTTTCTCGAATGACTTGATCAGCATTTGGAACATGACGAATCATACAGTAATATTTCAGGTTTTGATAGGCTGTTAAGTGATTATGAGCTACAGGTGATTCGATAACTGAACCTACTCGAGATAGAGACTTGCTCCATTCATTTTCCGAATGGCTAGAGAAGAGGGAAACTGTTCCTTTATCCGCAAAGAGTAGTTGCGTAATGATTTTTATCAAAGTGGTCTTCCCAGCTCCGTTCTTCCCGATAAGTCCATAAATATCTCCCTCTCTTATCGTTAGATGAAGATCCTGAAGGATAGCTTGTTTGTCGAAGTTTTTGGACAATCCATGAATGTCAAGTACTGTTTTCATGATTCTCTCCTTTTGATTTATTTTGATAACTTTAGTATAAAGCATAGAAATCAAAGAAAGCTCAAGCATTTCTAAAGAGTTTCTAAAGTTTTAGGAATTCTTAAATATCAAAACCCAGTTTATATGAACTGGGCTTCTTAATTATAAAATATATTTCTCAATGGCACGCGCAACGCCGTCTTCTTCGTTGCTTGCTGTAACGGCATCCGCAAGAGATTTGACATAATCGCTGGCATTTCCCATTGCAATTCCAAGCCCTGCAAATTGGAGCATTTCAATATCGTTATTGGCATCGCCCATAGCCATGGTTTCTGATGGATCAATTTTCAAAATATCTGCTAGTCGAGAAAGAGCGGTAGCCTTTGTCGTACCAAGTGGCATGGCTTCATAAATGACAGGCTGTGAACGAACTCCACTAAATCGTTGGCAGAGTTCCCCAGCAAAACGATCTTCAAAATCATCTGTTTGCTCTTTTGTCCCCAAAAACATCCCTTGGAACATACGGTACTTGCCACTAGTCGCTTCCTCAAGAGAAATTTCAGTCAGGTCTGAAAAGACTAGGTCGGCATCATTTTGGATGACTTGATTGGGCTTGCCTCCGAGGACAAAATAATGTTCCTCATCAAAAAGAGTCAACTGAACATCACTTTTTTCAGCTAAATCATAGAGGTATTCGATGTCAGCTGGACTCAGTTCTTGCCAGTCAACTAGTCCCCAGTCACTTGTCTGGTGAGTTGAACAACCGTTGTTAACAATCACATACTCATTCTGGAGGTCCAGCCCCAGTTTTTTGTAGTAGGGGAGGACACCGAAAAGGGGGCGCCCCGTACAGAGAACCAGTTTGACACCTTTTTCAATAGCTTGGTGAATAGCAGTAATGTGAGCTTGTGGAATTTCCTTGGCTTCATTGAGGAGGGTTCCGTCCATATCCAAGGCTAGTAGTTTAATCATAAGACTTCCTTCTTTATCTTTTGGTATTATTATAGCATATTTTGGAGGAAAGGAGACAGAATCTTCGGCTAAATCATGGTATAATAAAAAGTAATGAAAAATTCCAACGAGGCAGAGATGAAATTACTTTATACTGATATTCGGACTTCTTTGACTGAGGTTCTAACCAGAGAGGCAGAAGAGCTAGTTGCTGCTGGCAAGCGGATCTTCTATATCGCTCCTAACTCTCTTTCTTTTGAAAAGGAACGTGCCGTGCTGGAATGCTTACCCCAGCAGGCTTCTTTTGCGATTACCGTCACGCGCTTTGCGCAAATGGCTCGTTATCTGGTTTTGAATGATTTGCCTACCAAGACCAGTCTAGATGACATCGGTCTTGGGATGGCCTTTTACAATTACCTTGCCGAACTTGATCCCAAAGACTTACGAGTATACGGCGCCATCAAGCAGGATCCTCAGTTTATCCAGCAGTTGATTGAACTTTACCACGAGATGACCAAAGCTCAGATGAGCTTTTTAGACTTGGAAAGTTTGACAGATGAAGACAAGCGAGCAGACTTACTCTTGATTTTTGAGAAAGTAACTGCTTATCTCAATCAGGGGCAGTTGGCTCAAGGAAGTCAGTTGTCCCATTTGATTGAGGCAATTGAGAATGACAAAGTAAGTAGTGATTTTAGTCAAATCGCCTTGATCATTGATGGATTTACCCGTTTTTCTGCCGAGGAAGAGCGGATTGTGGACTTACTTCACGGCAAGGGTGTTGAGATTGTCATTGGAGCCTATGCTAGTAATAAAGCTTATACCAGTCCCTTTAGCGAGGGCAATCTCTACCAAGCCAGTGTGGAGTTTCTCCATCATCTAGCCTCTAAATACCAAACTCCTGCTCTAGATTGTTCTCAAACTCATGAGCAGATGGATAGTTTTGACAAGGCCTCTCGTTTGCTAGAGTCTTCTTATGATTTTTCAGAACTCACATTGGATGTTGATGAGAAAGACCGTGAAAACTTACAAATCTGGTCTTGTTTGACGCAAAAAGAAGAGTTGGAGTTGGTAGCCCGTAGCATCCGTCAGAAATTACATGCCAATCCAGACCTGAGTTACAAGCATTTCCGTATTCTCTTAGGTGATGTGCCTTCTTATCAATTATCTCTAAAAACGATTTTTGACCAGTATCAGATTCCTTTCTATCTTGGTAGAAGCGAATCCATGGCGCATCATCCCTTGACTCAGTTTGTCGAGTCTATTTTAGCTTTAAAACGCTATCGTTTCCGTCAGGAAGATTTGATTAATCTCCTCAGAACTGGTTTATATACCGACCTTAATCAGTCTGATATTGATGCTTTTGAGCAATATATCCGCTATCTTGGCATCAATGGCTTACCAGCCTTTCAGCAAACCTTTACCAAATCCCACCATGGGAAATTTAGTCTTGAGCGTTTGAATGCTCTTCGTCTGCGTATTTTAACACCTCTTGAAACCCTCTTTGCCAGTCGAAAACAAAAGACTGAAAATCTCCTACAAAAATGGAATGTCTTTCTAAAAGAGGGAGCGGTGACCAAGCAGTTGCAAGATTTGACAGGCACTATGGAAGCTGTAGAACAGGAAAGACAAGCAGAAGTTTGGAAGGCTTTCTGTCATGTTTTAGAACAATTTGCGACTGTTTTTGCTGGTTCACAGGTTAGTCTAGAGGACTTCCTAGCCTTGCTCCATTCTGGAATGAGCTTATCTCAATACCGTACCATTCCAGCGACAGTAGACACCGTTCTGGTGCAGAGTTACGATTTGATTGCACCATTGACTGCTGACTTTGTCTATGCTATTGGACTAACTCAGGACAATTTACCAAAAATTTCTCAAAACACCAGTCTTTTGACAGATGAAGAGAGACAGAGCCTAAACCAAGCGACAGAAGATGGGGCGCAATTGCTGATTGCCAGCAGTGAAAACCTCAAGAAAAATCGCTATACTATGCTTTCCTTGGTTAATTCTGCTCGTAAAGAGTTAATCTTGTCAGCTCCAAGCCTTTTTAACGAAAGTGAAAGTAAGGAGTCAGCCTATCTTCAAGAACTGGTCCATTTTGGATTTAGGCGGAAAGAGAAGAAGATGAATCACAAAGGGCTGTCTAAGGAAGATATGGGCTCATATCACAGTCTTTTGTCTAGTCTGGTTGCCTATCACCAGCAGGGCGAGACGAGTGATACTGAGCAAGATTTGACCTTTGTCAAGGTTCTGGCGCGTGTCATGGGTAAAAAACTAGAACAGCAAGGTTTGGAAAATCCAGCCCTGCCAACCAGCCCGGGTAGCAAGCCCTTAGCCAAGGATACCTTACATGCTCTCTATCCAGCTGACAAGGAATTTTACCTGTCTACGTCTGGTTTGACGGAGTTTTACCGAAACCAATACAGTTATTTCCTCCGCTACGTGTTAGGCTTGCAGGAGGAATTACGTCTACGTCCTGATGCCCGCAGTCACGGAAATTTCTTGCACCGTATCTTTGAACGCGCCTTGCAGTTTCCTGACGAAGATTCCTTTGACAAACGTTTAGAACAAGCTATCCAAGAAACCAGTCAAGAACGCGAATTTGAAGCCATTTATCAGGAAAGTTTGGAAGCCCAGTTTACAAAGGAAGTTTTGCTTGATGTTGCACGGACAACTGGACATATTCTCCGCCATAATCCAGTTATTGAAACCATCAAAGAAGAAGCAAATTTTGGTGGAAAAGAGCAAGCCTTTATTCAATTGGACAATGGTCGCAGTGTCTTTGTACGAGGTAAGGTTGACCGAATTGACCGTTTGAAAGCTGATGGAGCGATAGGGGTAGTAGACTACAAGTCTAGTCTAACTCAGTTCCAATTTCCTCATTTCTTTAATGGGCTTAATTCTCAGTTACCAACCTACCTAGCTGCCCTAAAAAGAGAAGGGGAGCAGAACTTTTTTGGTGCCATGTACTTGGAAATGGCTGAGCCTGTCCAATCTTTGACGGCCGTTAAAAGTCTGGCAGGTGCAGTAGTAGAAGCTAGCAAGTCAATGAAATACCAAGGTCTCTTTTTAGAAAAAGAAAGCAGTCATTTAGGCGAATTTTACAATAAAAACAAGGCCAATCAGCTGACGGATGAGGAATTCCAGCTCCTACTGGACTACAATGCCCATCTTTACAAGAAAGCAGCAGAGAAGATTTTAGAAGGACAGTTCGCCATCAATCCATACACAGAGAATGGCAGAAGTATTGCCCCATACGTCCAGCAACACCAAGCCATCACAGGCTTTGAAGCCAATTACCACTTGGGCCAAGCCCGTTTTCTAGAAAAGTTGGACTTGGCTGACGGCAAACGTCTTGTCGGAGAAAAACTCAAGCAAGCTTGGTTTGAAAAAATAAGAGAGGAGTTGAATCGATGAAGCCTATTCCCTTTTTAAGTGAGGAGGAGATTCAAAAACTGCAAGAAGCAGAAGCAAATTCGAGCAAGGAACAAAAGAAAACTGCTGAGCAAATCGAAGCTATCTACACTTCTGGTCAGAATATTCTTGTCTCAGCGTCGGCTGGTTCTGGTAAAACCTTTGTCATGGCCGAGCGTATTCTGGACCAATTGACGCGTGGTGTCGAAATTTCTCAACTCTTTATCTCAACCTTTACCGTCAAGGCTGCTACAGAGCTTAAAGAACGTTTGGAGAAAAAAATCAGACAACAAATCCAAGAAAGCGATGACGTTGACCTCAAACAACACTTGGGTCGTCAGTTGGCAGACCTACCCAATGCTGCCATCGGAACCATGGACTCTTTCACACAAAAATTCCTTGGTAAACATGGCTATCTGATTGATATTGCACCTAATTTCCGTATTTTACAAAACCAAAGCGAGCAACTCCTTCTAAAAAACGAAGTCTTTCATGAGGTATTTGAAGCCCATTACCAAGGCAAACAGAAAGAGATCTTTAGTCATTTGCTGAAAAACTTTGCTGGGCGTGGCAAGGATGAACGGGGGCTGCGCCAGCAGGTCTATAAAATTTATGACTTCCTCCAATCCACCAGTAATCCTCAGAAATGGCTGAGTGAATCTTTCTTAAAAGGCTTTGAGAAAGCTGATTTTACGAATGAAAAAGGAAAACTAACTGAGCAAATCAAACAAGCCCTTTGGGATTTGGAAAGCTTTTTCCGTTATCATCTGGATAATGATGCTAAGGAGTTTGCAAAGGCTGCCTATTTAGAAAATGTCCAGTTGATTCTGGATGAAATTGGCTCCTTAAATCAGGAGTCCGATAGTCAGGCTTATCAAGCGGTGCTTGCGCGTGTTGTCGCCATATCTAAGGAGAAAAACGGTCGGGCTCTGACTAATGCCAGTCGCAAGGCTGATTTGAAGCCACTGGCCGATTCCTATAACGAAGAGAGAAAGACCCAGTTTGCTAAACTAGGACAACTAGCAGACCAGATAACCATTCTCGACTATCAAGAACGTTATCATGGAGATACATGGGAACTAGCTAAGACTTTCCAAACCTTCATGCGTGATTTTGTGGAAGCTTATCGTCAGCGTAAACGTCAGGAAAACGCCTTTGAATTCGCTGATATAAGCCATTACACTATCGAGATTTTAGAGAATTTCCCGCAAGTCCGTGAGGCTTATCAAGAACGTTTCCACGAAGTCATGGTCGATGAGTATCAGGATACCAACCACATTCAAGAACGGATGCTGGAATTGCTGTCGAATGGTCACAATCGCTTTATGGTGGGGGATATCAAGCAGTCCATCTACCGTTTCCGTCAGGCAGATCCCCAGATTTTTAATGAAAAATTCCAACGCTATGCGCAAAATCCTCAAGAAGGCAAGCTTATTCTCCTCAAAGAAAATTTCCGTAGTAGTTCAGAAGTGCTGTCAGCAACCAATGATGTCTTTGAACGTCTCATGGACCAAGAGGTCGGCGAAATCAACTATGATAACATGCACCAACTTGTTTTTGCCAATACCAAGCTGACTCCCAATCCAGACAACAAGGCAGAATTTCTTCTCTACGACAAGGACGATACAGGTGAGGAAGACGAGAGTCAAACAGAAACGAAACTAACAGGCGAAATGCGTCTGGTTATCAAGGAAATCCTTAAACTCCATAAGGAACAAGGTGTTGCCTTTAAGGAAATCGCCCTTCTGACCTCCAGCCGCAGTCGTAATGACCAGATTCTCCTCGCTCTGTCTGAATACGGAATTCCTGTCAAAACTGACGGAGAGCAAAACAATTATCTCCAATCCCTAGAAGTGCAAGTCATGCTAGACACCCTTCGTGTCATTCATAATCCCCTGCAAGACTATGCCTTGGTTGCCCTTATGAAGTCTCCTATGTTTGGCTTTGATGAGGACGAGTTAGCACGTTTGTCTCTTCAGAAAGCAGAAGATAAAGTCCAAGAAAATCTCTATGAAAAACTGGTCAATGCACAAAAAATGGTAACAAGTCAGAAAAACTTGATTCACACATCTCTAACTGAGAAACTAAAGCAATTCATGGATATCTTGGATTCTTGGCGCTTGTATGCCAAAACGCACTCTCTCTATGACTTGATTTGGAAGATTTATAACGACCGTTTTTATTATGATTATGTTGGAGCTTTGCCAAATGGCCCTGCTAGACAGGCCAATCTCTATGCCCTAGCACTGCGAGCTGACCAGTTTGAAAAGAGTAATTTCAAGGGCTTGTCACGTTTTATTAGCATGATTGACCAAGTTTTAGAAGCCCAGCACGATTTGGCAAGCGTGGCTGTCGCACCGCCAAAAGATGCAGTAGAGCTCATGACCATCCACAAGAGTAAAGGGCTGGAGTTTCCTTACGTCTTTATCCTCAATATGGATCAGGATTTTAACAAGCAAGACAGCATGTCAGAAATCATTCTCAGTCGTCAGAATGGTCTTGGTGTCAAATATATCGCCAAAATGGAGACAGGAGCAGTGGAAGATCACTATCCTAAAACCATCAAACTCTCCATTCCTAGCCTGACCTATAGGCAGAATGAAGAGGAGTTACAGCTGGCAAGCTATTCTGAGCAAATGCGTCTGCTGTATGTTGCCATGACACGGGCTGAGAAAAAGCTCTATCTTGTCGGTAAAGGATCTCGTGAAAAGTTGGAAGCCAAAGAATACCCAGCAGCTAAAAATGGAAAACTAAATAGCAATACTAGACTGCAAGCAAGGAATTTCCAAGATTGGATTTGGGCTATCAGTAAAGTGTTTGCCAAGGATAATCTCAACTTTAGTTATCGTTTTATTGGTGAAAATCAGCTGACTAGAGAAGCCATCGGAGAATTAGAAAACAAGAGCCCTCTCCAAGATAACTCTCAAGCAGACAATCGCCTGTCAGAAACCATTAAGGAAGCTCTTGAAATGCTGAAAGAAGTGGAAGTTTATAATACTCTTCACCGCGCAGCCATTGAACTTCCTAGTGTTCAAACCCCAAGCCAAATCAAGAAATTCTACGAACCTGTTATGGATATGGAAGGTGTCGAGATTGCAGGTCAAGGTCAGTCAGTAGACAAGAAAATCAGCTTTGATTTACCAGATTTTTCAACCAAAGAAAAAGTAACTGGAGCTGAAATTGGTAGTGCCACCCACGAACTGATGCAGAGAATGGACCTCAGTCAGCGACCAACGCTTGCTAGCCTGACAGAAACTCTCAAACAAGTTCAAACCAGCCCAGCTGTCAGAGACAAGATAAATCTTGCTAAAATTCTTGCATTCTTTGACACAGCACTCGGTCAGGAAATTCTCGCTAATACCGACCATCTCTATCGCGAGCAACCTTTCTCCATGCTCAAACGAGACCAAAAGAGTCAGGAAGACTTTGTTGTCCGTGGTATCCTTGATGGCTATCTACTTTACGAAGACAAAATTGTTCTGTTCGACTATAAGACAGACCGCTATGATGAACCAAATCAACTCATAGATCGCTATCGTGGTCAATTATCCCTATACGGAGAGGCTTTATCTCGAGCCTATTCGATTGAAAATATTGAAAAATACTTGATTTTACTAGGTAAAGATGAGGTTCAAGTTGTAAAAGTATAATCTAGAAAGGAGACCTCATGACACTTCCAGTTAGAAAATCCCTGCACGATGCGGTTTTACAAGCTTCAAAAGCTGATACTTGGGAACAAGCTACCAAGGAATGGAATGAAGTTTCCTTGATTTTTAACGGTATCGGCCGTAGCAATTGTGTCTGTGGAAATTCCATCAAGTACGCCTACGAACTCTTTAACGGTGTCACAGGTCAACGCCTCTTTCCGATTGGTAGCGACTGTGTTCGTCATTTTCATCGATTAAACCTCGACCAGCAATTGGAAAAGGAGGAAAAACTACTCAGAAAGGTTGAAAATCTGACCAGAAAAGCCCAGAAAAAGGAAAAAATCAAGGTCAATAAAAGTGACTTTGACGAGCGTCTTCTAAAGTGGCTCTGGGAAAAAGGTGTTTTTAAACCCAATCGTGGCAATCAATTTGCACCTGAGAGAGACTACCAGCTTTTCCTAGAAGTCTTTCAAGGAGGAAGTTGGACCAAGGCAGAACCCAAGAAGAAAGCTCGTATGGAGGAAGTTCTTGAGAAGTGTATCAAACCCTTTTTACTTGGAAAGCCAGATGACCAACTCTATCTTGTCAAGCTAGGTAAGGAGAAAATTGATTACGAACAAGAACTCCGTATCCAGGCAGAGAAAGAACGCAAGAAGAGGGATAAAATCGCCAAGCAATATGCAGACAATCTAGTTCTAGCTATGGGACCAGCAGAGCGTGCGTATCAAGACTACTTTGGCTTTACAGAGACCCTGACTCAAGAAGAACGCAAGTGGGAGAAAATTCTTTTTGGTAAAAATCGAACAGAACGGGCTATCAAGGCCAAACAATACCAAAAAGAGTTGGAAAAAGACCAACGAATTGCTAGTCAGGATCCAATTGAAAGAAAGCAGAAGCAGACCTGGCTCCTCAATGCCTATTTTCGTGATCTACCTGAAGAAAAAGCCCGATTTTCTAGGCTCTTATTAGAATATCGAAAAAGTGGAGAAGTGCCATTTTCCACTGAATATCTGTCAGACCATCTGCTCGACTTTTTCTATAAAATGAAAGCCTTTGAGTTTGAAATCGCACCAGAACAAGTTCGAGATTTTCTAAAAGAAAGCCTCCAGACAGACATTCTCTCCTCAGCACAAGAAAGCTGGATAGAAGGAATTCTCCTCAACTGCCTCAAACCATTTTTAGAACGATTAGTGATATAAGTAACACCTACCGTGGAAATTTCATGGTAGGTTATATTTTATCCAAAAAGAAAATAGGAAATTACAAACCCTGCTCCTTCGTATTTTATATATAAAACAAAGTATGAAAGCGCAACGCAATTTTAAGACTTTTTGGTAAATTAAGAGTATAATTAAAGTGTGTTACCTTTTTATAAGATAACAAGCTAATATAAAAAAGTTTACCTTACATATTTTTAAATTGTATTTCAAGGAGGAATAATGGAAAAGTATTTTGGTGAAAAACAGCAGCGTTTTTCATTTAGAAAATTATCAGTAGGACTTGTGTCTGCAACGATTTCAAGTTTATTTTTTATGTCTGTATTAGGTAGTTCATCTGTAGAGGCTCAAGAGACTAAAGGTGTTCACTATAAATATGTGACAGAGTCAGAGCTATCATCAGATGAGAAGAAGCAGCTTGTCTATGATATTCCGACATACATGGATAATGATGATGAGACTTATTATCTTGTTTATAAATTAAATTCCCAAAATCAACTGGGAGAATTACCTAATACTGGAAGCAAGAATGATGTTCAAACCTTGGTTGCTGGTGTTAGCTTAGCTGCTCTGGGGATTTTAATTTTTTCCGTTTCTAAGAAAAAGGTTAAGAATAAAACAGTATTACATTTAGTATTGGTTGCAGGAATAGGAAATGGTGTCTTAGTTTCAGCTCATGCTTTAGAAAATAATCTCTTACTGAATTACAATACTGACTATGAATTAATCTCAGGAGAAAAATTACCTCTTCCTAAAGATATTTCAGGTTACACTTATATTGGATATATCAAAGAGGGAAACATAACTTCTGAATCTAAAGTAAATAATCAAGAGAAATCAGTAGCTACTCCCAAAAATCAACAAAAGGTAGATTACAATGTTACACCAAATTTTGTAGAGAATCCATCAAAAGTACAAGCTAATCGGGAAGAAAAACCTGTTTCTACTAAATTAACCAATCCAACAAAAGAAGAGAAACAATCTTCAAATTCTCAATCACAATTAGCAGAACATAAGGATGTACAAGCTGGAGCTTTGATAACCAACAAAGGCACCCCAGAAGTTCAACCTGAATTGCCAAAAGCAGTTGTAACAGATAAAGGCGAACCAGCAGTTCAACCAGCGCTACCAGAAGCTGTTGTAAGTGATAAATCTGAGCCAGCAGTTCAACCAGCGCTACCAGAAGCTGTAGTAAGTGATAAAGGCACCCCAGAAGTTCAACCTGAATTGCCAAAAGCAGTTGTAACAGGTAAAGACAAACCAGCAGTTCAACCTGCGTTACCTGAAGCAGTTATAACAGACAAAGGTGAACCTGCAATTCAACCAGAGCTCTCTGAAGCAGTAGTAAGTGACAAAGGTAAGTCAGCAGTTCAACCAGAGTTACCAGAAGCTGTAGTAACCAACAAAGGCACCCCAGAAGTTCAACCTGAATTGCCAAAAGCAGTTGTAACAGATAAAGGCGAACCAGCAGTTCAACCAGCGCTACCAGAAGCTGTTGTAAGTGATAAATCTGAGCCAGCAGTTCAACCAGCGCTACCAGAAGCTGTAGTAAGTGATAAAGGCACCCCAGAAGTTCAACCTGAATTGCCAAAAGCAGTTGTAACAGATAAAGACAAACCAGCAGTTCAACCAGCGCTACCAGAAGCTGTAGTAAGTGATAAAGGTGAACCAGAGCAAGTAGCTCCACTTCCAGAATACACAGGAGTACAAGCTGGAGCTATAGCAGAACCAGAGAAAGTGGAATCCCCAAGAGAATATACAGGAGTGCAAGCTGGAGCGATAGTAGAACCAGAGAAAGTAGAACCGCCAAGAGAATATACAGAGGTACAAGCCGGAGCGTTAGTAGAACCAGAACAAGTAACTCCACAACCAGAGTACAAGGGGACTCAGTCTAGTGCCATCGTCGAACCAGAGACCCATTCTTCCTTACCAGAATATACAGGTGAGCAATCGGGAGCTGTTGTAGCCCCTGAGACAGCTGAAAAACCAGAATATACCAGCACCCAGTCTGGAGCAATAGTCGAACCAGAGCAAGTAGCTCCACTTCCAGAATACACAGGAGTACAGGCCGGAGCAATAGCAGAGCCGGAGAAAGTGGAAGCTCCGAGAGAATATACTGGTATACAAGCTGGAGCTTTAGTAGAATCAGAAAAAGTAGAAGCGCCAAGAGAGTACACAGGAGTACAAGCCGGAGCAATAGTAGAGCCGGAGCAAGTAGAGCCAACTAGAGAGTATTCTGGAAGTATTGAACAACCAAGTACAGAAGAGACTAAACCAAATAATGAAAATACTAATACATCAGAAGAAATGAGTATTCAGAAAAAATCTAGTGCATTAATTAATATGAATTTTGTTACTAATTCAAATACTCAGCCAGCAGTAGGTTCAGCCACATTTATTGCACCAAATGTACTTTTAACAGTGGCTCATAATTTTATTAGCAGTTCTTCTGATAATACTACAGGTAAGTTCATAGGGGATGAAACCAAAAATACATATGAATGGGTAACTCCCGATGGGCGAAAAGGAAGATTTACTGCTAATGATATCCATTTTTATAATAAACAAGATTATCCAAAAGGATTTATCTATGATTTAGCAGTGATTAAGCTACCTGCAACAACTGACAGAGAACATGTAGAATTAGTTAAAAATTATACTAAAGTAAATCTTAATGACAAACTAAATGTTCATGGATATCCAGGTGGGAAATATACGCACTTAAAAGATGCTAGGGTAGAAATGGAACAAGAATATGCGAATAACACCTACGGTGTTCAATATCAAGGTGGAAATCCTGGTATGAGTGGTGGAGGAATATTTAATGCTAATGGTGAAGTCATTGGTGTCCACCAAAATGGAGCTAAGAACCGTTCAGGAGGATTAATATTATCTCCAACACAATTAGCTTGGATTAAGAGTATTATAGCAGGTAATGAAATTCCACCAGTATACGATAAACTTTATCGTCATAAAGATGAGAAAAAAGACGATATTAAAGAAGAAGTTATTAAGAAATTGGAACTTAGAAATATAACTTCTGTTGAACTATATTCTAAAGAAGGTGATAAGTATCGTCATGTTACTTCATTAGATTCTGTGCCAAATGCTCCACAAAATTACTTCATGAAAGTTAAATCAGAGAATTTTAAAGATGTGATGCTACCAGTTACAAGCATTACTAATACTAATAAAGATAATAGAGATGTTTATAAAATAGTAGCAAGTGTAAATAATCTGATACAACATGAAAATAATAATGTACTAGAAAATTATACATACTATTTACCAAAAACTCAGCAAAGTGAAACTGGTGTCTATACATCATTTAAAAATTTAGTAGATGCAATGAATAACACTCCTAATGGCACATTCCGTTTAGGTGCAACTATGGATGCTCGTGAACTTGAACTTCCAGATGGTCAAGAAAGTTATGTGAAAAATGAATTTCATGGAACATTAATAGGGCAAAATAATAATAAGTATTACGCTATATATAACCTGAAAAAACCACTGTTTAATGTGCTAAATAGCGCTACAGTAAAAGATATTTCAATAAAAGATGCCAATATTTCAGCAAAAGAAGATGCTGCAACACTTGCAAAAGAAGCGAGAAATGGAACTGTAATTAGTAATGTTCATGCTGATGGAGCGATAGCTGGTGAACATGGAATAGGAGGATTAGTATCACAAGTTAATAATTCTACTATTTCTAACAGTAGCTATACAGGTAGAATAACTAATACATATAACACAGTTGCTAGTTATCAAATCGGAGGTTTAGTAGGTAAACTTTCTGGTTCGAGGGGATTAATAGATAAGTCGTTCGCATCAATTGATTTAGCATCAAACGCAACTAAAGGGGATCAATCTATTGGTGGAATAGTTGGTGCAGTAGAAGATAGTGCGCTAATTAGTAATAGTTATGCTGAAGGAAATCTTAATAATGTTCAACGTTTTGCAAACGTTGGTGGAGTAGTTGGTAATCTTTGGGATCCAGCTGGAGGATTAGAAAAATCTGGTCGACTTTCTAATGTACTAAGCGACGTTAATGTTACAAACGGTAATGCTATAACTGGAAAAGATTTCACTAACATGCAAGCAAAACATGTGTATAGCAACAAAAATAATAAGGTTGTAAACGTAGTACAAGAAGATGATGAAATCTTAACTAAGGATTCTGATGTTCAAAGAGGAGAAGTATTAGAAGACGCACAAATTAGAGAGAAAAAAGCTGCTTTTGTATCTAAAAATACTATTAAAACAGAAGATTTTAACTTCTCTTCTAGATATGTAACTGACTATAGAAGTCTTGAGAATGCTGATTCATCAAAAGAAAAAGTATATAAAAATATAGAAAAACTATTACCATTCTATAATAGAGAAACAATAGTTAAGTACGGAAATTTAGTAGAGGCAAGTAGTAACCTTTATAATAAGGAATTATTGTCAGTAGTTCCTATGAAAGATAATGAAGTAATTAGTGATATTAACAAAAACAAAGAAAGTATAAATAAACTGTTACTATATTACGCAGACAATACATCAGAGACAAAAAATATAGAATATCAAAGTGATTTTTCAAGTGTAGCTGAGTATAGAATAGGCGGTACAAATTTAATTTACACACCGAATACATTACTTCGCAATTATAATAATATTTTAGGAGAAGTTTTACCAGCATTAAATAGTGTAGAATACAAATCAGACGCAATTAGAAAAGTATTAGATGTTTCTAAGGATGTTAGTTTAACGGAGTTATATTTAGAAGATCAATTCAATACTACAAAAACTAATTTGAAAGATAGTTTGACAAAACTTCTTACTGCAGATGCTGCAATAGCGGAAAATAACAATAAGGTAATAGATAATTATGTAATCGAGAAAATTAAAAATAATAAAGAAGCTTTACTTCTAGGATTAACATACTTAGAGCGTTGGTACAATTTCAAATATGGTGAAACAAAAGCGAAAGATTTAGTTATGTATCACTTGGATTTCTTCGGTAAATCAAATAGTTCAGCGTTAGATAATGTTATCGAATTAGGTAAATCTGGATTTAATAATTTACTAGCGAAAAATAATGTTATAACTTATAACGTTTTATTAGCGAAAAATTATAAAACTACTAATTTATTTGATGCATTAGAAAAATATAGAAAAGCTTTTGTACCAGATAAAACAAATAACGAGTGGTTTAAAGAACAAACTAAAGCCTATATTGTAGAAGAAAAATCTACTATTAAAGAGGTAAGTGATAAACAATCAAAAGCAGGCACTCCGCAATCTATAGGGGTTTATGATAGATTAACTAGCCCATCATGGAAATATCCAAGTATGGTATTGCCGCTATTAACATTACCTGAAAAATCGGTGTTTATTATAGCGAACATTTCGACAATAGGTTTTGGTGCTTATGATAGATATAGAAGTAAAGAACATCCAGCAGGAACTAATTTAAATGACTATGTTGAGACAAAAGCTAAAGAAGCGGCTGTTAGATTTAGAGATCACTATGATTATTGGTATAGAATACTAGATGATAAAAATAAAGAAAAATTATATAGAAGTGTTCTAGTCTATGATGCATTTAGATTTGGTACAGATGAAAGAGAAGATAAGGATACATACCAAGCTGATTTTGAAACTAATCATCCAGCGATAAAACATTTCTTCGGTCCAGCAGGAAATAATGTTGTTCATAATGCTAATGGAGCATACGCTACAGGGGATGCATTCTACTATATGGCATATCGTATGCTTGATAAAGATGGTGCAGTAACATATACTCATGAGATGACGCATAACTCAGATAGAGAAATTTATCTTGGAGGATATGGAAGACGAAATGGACTTGGACCAGAGTTTTATGCTAAAGGATTGTTACAAGCTCCTGATCATCCAAATGATCCTACTATTACGATTAACTCTATATTGAAATATGAAGAATCAGAAGATCCAACTAGACTTCAGATAAAAGATCCTACAAAACGATTTAATAATGCAGAAGACTTGCAAACATATATGCATAATATGTTTGATGTAATTTATATGCTAGAATATCTAGAAGGAAATGCTGTTGTTAACTTAGATATTTCTAAGAAAAATGACTTGTTGAGAAAAATAGAAAATAAATTTGAACTGGATCCAGACGGAAGTAAAGTATATGCAACTAATGTTATTCGTTACTTAAATGATAGTGAACTTAGCAAATTAACGACATTTAATAGTCTAATTGAAAATGATGTTATTACAAGAAGAGGATATGAAAATGACAATGATAATACCTTTAAACGAAATGGCTATTATACAATTAAACTATTTTCACCAATATATTCTGCTCTAAGTAATGATAAAGGAACTCCTGGTGATTTAATGGGACGTCGTATGGCGTTCGAGTTGTTAGCTGCAAAAGGTTTTAAAGATGGAATGGTACCATATATTTCTAATCAATACGCAGAAGAAGCAAAAGCAAATGGTGACGTTATTACATCATATGGTAAAAAAATCGGTAATGTAACTGATGATTTAGTGCTTAAGAAAGTGTTTAATAATGAATATAAATCATGGATTGATTTCAAAAAAGCAATGTATAATGAGCGAATAGCTAAATTTAATAAATTAATGAGCATTAGCTTCATTAACCCAAATGGAGATTGGTTCAGAAAAGATAGAGTGACAATAACAAATATAAATGCGCTTCAAAGAATGATGACTACTGCTGTCAATGAAGATGCTGAGGATTATCTTGTGAATATATATCCAGAAAGAAGTAGAGTTCATAAACTTAAACAGGCAATATATAAAGCTTATCTCGATCAAACGAATGATTTTAGAAGTTCAATTTTTGAGAATAAAAAATAGTGTTTGCTATTAGGAAATTAAAAGTAAAGGTAGAGGATTACAATTGTCATTATTAAAAAAAGATAAATTTTCCATTAGGAAAATAAAAGGTATTGTTGGCTCAGTATTCTTGGGAAGTCTTTTATTCGCTCCGTCAATTGTTGGTGCATCGACTTATCACTACTTGGATTATAGTAATTTGACACAAACTGAACGTGATCAGCTCAAACAAGGTAGACCTGACGAATCAAAAGAATCATATGCTTTGGTTTATGAGAAAGACGCACTACCAAATACTGGTCAATCACAATCTATTATGACTGTATTTGGTTTATTGACCATCGGTAGTCTTGTTGTAGTTATTACAAAAGATAAGAGAAACAAAAAAATAGCTACATTTTTGATTGTAGGGGCGACAGGTTTAGTTACACTATCAACTACTTCAGCACTTAATTTGAATGCTAACATCCATGAGTCTGGACGTGATGGTGTGTTGCAAATTTCTGGTTATAGATATGTTGGTTACTTGGAACTTGATGAGAGAACTGTTTCGTCGGTTTCTCCAGCATCAACTGTTTCGCCAGTTGAGCAACCCAAAATTGTAGCAGAGAAAGGCGAACCTGAGGTTCAGCCAGAATTACCAGAAGCGGTCGTAACCGACAAAGGCGAACCAGCAGTTCAACCAGAATTGCCAGCATATGTAGTCACTGAAAAGGGCAAACCTGAGGTTCAACCAGCTTTATCAGAAGCTGTAGTCACTGAAAAAGGAGAACCTGAGGTTCAAGCAGCTTTACCAGAAGCCGTAGTCACTGAAAAAGGAGAACCCGAAGTTCAAACAGTCTTACCAGAAGCTGTTGTAACTGAAAAAGGAGAACCCGAAGTTCAACAAGATTTACCAGAAGCAGTCGTGACCGACAAAGGCGAACCTGAGGTTCAAGCAGAATTGCCAGCATATGTAGTCACTGAAAAGGGCAAACCTGAGGTTCAACCAGCTTTATCAGAAGCTGTAGTCACTGAAAAAGGAGAACCTGAGGTTCAAGCAGCTTTACCAGAAGCCGTAGTCACTGAAAAAGGAGAACCCGAAGTTCAAACAGTCTTACCAGAAGCTGTTGTAACTGAAAAAGGCGAACCCGAAGTTCAAACAGTCTTACCAGAAGCTGTTGTAACTGAAAAAGGAGAACCCGAAGTTCAACAAGATTTACCAGAAGCAGTCGTGACCGACAAAGGAGAACCTGAGGTTCAAGCAGAATTGCCAGAAGCCGTAGTCACTGAAAAGGGGGATCCTGCAGTTCAACAAGATTTACCAGAAGCTGTTGTAACTGAAAAGGGCAAACCTGAGGTTCAACCAGCTTTATCAGAAGCTGTTGTAACTGAAAAGGGGGAACCTGCAGTTCAACAAGATTTACCTGAAGCAATAGTCACTGAAAAAGGAGAACCTGAGGTTCAACAAGATTTACCTGAAGCTGTTGTAACTGAAAAAGGGGAACCTGCAGTTCAACAAGATTTACCTGAAGCAGTCGTGACCGACAAAGGCGAACCTGAGGTTCAAGCAGAATTACCAGAAGCTGTTGTAACTGAAAAGGGAGAACCTGAGGTTCAACCAGTGTTACCTGAATATACTACAAAAGTTGCACCAACTTTGACTTTGGATAAGGTAACAGAAGATGCGATGGCTCGTTCAGCTAAATTGAATTACACTCTTGAAAATACAGGTAATGCTGAAATCAAGAGCATTATGGCTGAGATTAAAGATGGGGACACTGTTGTTAAGCGAGTTGATTTATCTAAAGAAAAATTGACAGATACTATTCAAGGTTTGGATTTATTTAAAGATTATAAAATTGCAACAACAATGACCTACAACCGTGGTGAAGGTGATGAAACGTCTAAATTGGATGAAAAACCTTTACGCTTAGAGTTGAAAAAAGTTGAAATTAAAAATATCGCATCTACTAATTTAGTGAAGGTAAATGACGATGGTACTGAAACACCTAGTGATTTCATGACTGAAAAACCTTCAGATGAAGATGTGAAGAAGATGTACTTAAAAATCACTAGTCGTGATAATAAAGTAACACGTTTAGCAGTTGATAAGATTGAGTTGGTGACTGAAAAAGAAAAAGAACTTTATAAAATTACAGCAACTGCCCAAGATTTGATTCAACATGTTGACCCATCTAAAACTAGAAATGAATACATTCATTACATTGAAAAACCCCGTCCTAAGGTTGATAATGTTTACTATAATTTTAAAGATTTAGTGGATGCTATGAATGCTGATAAAAATGGTACATTTAAAATCGGTGCCGATTTGAATGCAACGAATGTACCAACACCTAAGAAATGGTATGTTGATGGTGATTTTAAAGGTACATTAAAAAGTGTGGAGGGGAAACATTATACCATCCATAACACGGAGCGTCCGTTATTCAAGAATATTATCGGTGGTACAGTAACCAAAGTAAATCTGGGGAATGTAAATATCAATATGCCTTGGGCAGACCGCATTGCACCGATTGCCGACACTATTAAAGGTGGCGCTAAAATCGAAGATGTCAAAGTGACTGGTAACGTATTAGGTAGAAACTGGGTATCTGGATTTATTGATAAGATTGATAACCAAGGTACACTCAGAAATGTGGCCTTTATCGGTAACGTAACTGCTGTCGGTGATGGTGGACAATACTTGACCGGTATCGTTGGTGAAAACTGGAAAGGTTTAGTAGAAAAAGCATATGTGGATGCTAATCTTGTCGGTGATAAGGCAAAAGCTGCGGGAATTGCTTATAGTTCACAAAACGGTGGGGATAACGGTGCTGTAAGTCGTGATGGTGCGATTAAGAAATCAGTAGCAAAAGGAACCATTAATGTAGCTAAACCAATTGAAAATGGTGGTGTTGTAGGAAGCATGAAGCATCACGGTTCCGTTGAAGATTCAGTTTCCATGATGAAAGTATCTAATGGTGAAATTTTCTATGGTTCTAGTGATATTGATTATGATGATGGCTATTGGACAGGAAATAATGTGAAACGAAATTACGTTGTAGTAGGTGTCAGTGATGGGAATTCTAGCTACCAGCGTTCAAAAGATAAAAATCGTATTAAACCTATTTCTGAAGAAGAGGCAAAATCTAAAATTGAAGCTACAGGCATATCCGCAGATAAATACGAAATCAACGAACCTATAGTCAACCGCTTAAATCGTTTAACAAGAAAAGAAGATGAGTATAAGACAACTCAAGACTACAAATCCGAACGTGATTTAGCATATCGTAACATTGAAAAGCTTCAACCGTTCTACAACAAAGAGTGGATTGTTAACCAAGGTAATAAACTAACTGAAGGTTCAAACTTGTTGACAAAAGAAGTGTTATCAGTTACAGGAATGAAAGACGGACAATTTGTAACGGATTTATCAGATATTGATCATGTGATGATTCACTATGCAGATAAGACTAAAGAAATCAAAGCTGTTCATCAAAAAGAGTCTAAAGTAGCGCAAGTTCGTGAGTATAGTATCGATGGATTGGGTGACATTGTTTATACACCAAACATGGTTGATAAAAATCGTAATCAATTGATTCAAGACATTAAAGGTAGGTTAGCGACTGTTGAATTAATTTCTCCTGAAGTACGTGCTTTGATGGGTAATCGGGATAGAGCTGAAGAAAATACAGAGGAACGTAAAAACGGTTATATCCGAGACCTTTATCTCGAAGAAAGTTTTGCTGAAACGAAAGCTAATCTTGATAAATTGGTCAAATCTTTGATTGAAAATGCTGACCATCAATTAAATAGTGACGAAGCGGCTATGAAAGCACTTGTTAAGAAGGTGGATGAAAATAAAGCTAAAATCGTGATGGCTCTTACTTACCTTAATCGTTACTATGATATCAAGTATGGGGATATGACTATCAAGAACTTGATGATGTTTAAACCTGACTTCTATGGTAAGTCAGTTGACCTTCTTGACTTCTTGATTCGAATTGGATCAAGTGAGCGAAATATCAAGGGCGACAGAACTTTGGATGCTTATCGTGATATGATTGGTGGAACTATTGGTAAAGCTGAATTACATGGCTTCTTAGATTACAACATGCGTCTTTTCACTAACGATACTGATTTAAATGATTGGTTTATCCATGCGGCTAAGAATGTATACGTTGTGGAGCCTAAAACAACGAACCCAGATTTTGTTAACAAACGACATCGTGCATTTGATGGTTTGAACAACGGTGTTCATAATCGTATGATTCTACCTTTATTAACTCTTAAGAATGCACATATGTTCTTGATTTCGACTTACAATACAATGGCTTATAGCTCTTTTGAGAAATATGGTAAGTATACAGAAGAAGCTAGAAATGAATTCAAAAAAGAAATTGATAAGGTTGCACATGCACAACAAACATACTTAGACTTCTGGTCACGTTTAGCATTGCCAAGTGTACGAGATAGATTGCTTAAGAGTGAGAAAATGGTTCCGACACCTGTATGGGATAACCAAAACTATCATAACGTTGAAGGTGTAAATCGTATGGGTTATGATAAGAACAATAAACCAATTGCACCTATTCGTGAATTATATGGACCAACTTGGAAATTCCATAATACCAACTGGAATATGGGAGCTATGGCATCTATTTTCCCAGATCCTAATAATAATGACCAAGTTTATTTCATGGGAACAAATATGATTAGTCCGTTTGGTATTTCAGCCTTTACTCACGAAACAACACACGTTAATGATAGAATGCTTTACTTCGGTGGTCATAGACACCGTCAAGGTACAGACGTCGAAGCCTATGCGCAAGGTATGTTACAGACACCTGATAAATCGACAGGAAACGGTGAATATGGCGCTTTAGGTTTGAATATGGCTTATCATCGTGAAAATGATGGTAATCAATGGTACAATTATAACCCTGATAAGCTTCAAACTCGTGAAGATATTGATCGATATATGAAAAACTATAATGAAGCTCTGATGATGCTAGATCATCTAGAAGCTGATGCTGTTATCCCTAAATTACATGGTAATATTAGTCGATGGTTCAAGAAAATGAATAGACAATATCGCAAAAATGGAGAGCTACATCAATTTGATAAAGTTCGTGAATTAACTGAAGATGAGAAGAAGAAAATTGTTATCAACAACATTGATGATTTAGTCAACAATAATTTGATGACAAAACATGGCGCTCCTAGTGACAGAACATATAATCCAGAAGATTTTGATAGTGCTTACGTAAATATTAATATGATGACTGGTATCTATGGTGGTAATACTAGCCAAGGAGCACCTGGAGCTGCATCATTCAAGCATAATACTTTCCGTATGTGGGGCTATTTTGGTTATGAAAACGGATTTATTAGTTATGCATCTAGCAAATATCAAGGCGAAGCTGACAAAACCAATAAAAAATTATTGGGTGATGATTTCATTATCAAGAAAGTGTCTAAGGATAAATTCAATAATCTTGAAGAGTGGAAAAAAGAATGGTTCAAAGAGGTTAAATCAAAGGCAGAAAAAGGATTTACTGCTATTGAAATTGATGGTCGTCGAATTACTAATTATGATGAGCTAAAATCCCTGTTTGATAAAGCAGTTGAAGAAGATCTTAAAATAGGTGGAACAGATAAAACTGTTACTCTTAAATCCAAGGTATTCAAAGCTCTTCTTAAGAACACAGACGGTTTCTTTAATCCATTATTTAAATAATATAAAAGCTGAGTAAGTGAAATAATATAGAGTTCAGAATCAGTCTGGCTCTATATTTTTATTTTTAAGAAGATGATTCGTCATCTTCTTTTTTTGATATTGAGTGCGGTGAAAATCCTCTTTGTTGAAGGCTTACAGTTTTTGAAATCTAATATCCTTTATAAAAGTTTACTGTTTTGTAAAAGACATAAATAAAATTATGTCTAATAGATTTCTCATAACCAAAAGAGCATGCAAAAAAGGCTAATTTATGATAGAATAGAGGATAAGAAAGAAAACGTTTTTAAAATTTTTCAATCCGAAGGAGATATATTATGGCTACTATTCAATGGTTGGTCCAGAAGAATTAAAATAATAAAACATTGTGAAGTAGAATAAATGCTTAAAACCCTTGAATTTCAAGGGTTTTTGTGAGTACAGATTTTTATTTTTTACATTGTTATAAGTGCTTGATTGAGCAATAATCATCAATAAAAACATTTTTTTGGTGTTGAGTTTGGTGTTCAAATATTTATTATGTTACGGAAAGGAATTT
>CAUOWW010000022.1:0-23881 GCA_963508345.1 uncultured bacterium | reverse complement strand
CTCCCTCAAAGAACTCTCGTCTAGAGAAATTAGGAAAAGGCTTGACCTTTGCCTGCCTGTCTTTGATTGTCATCATTGTGGCCATGATTTTGATTTTCGTAGCTCAGAAAGGCTTGTCGACTTTTTTTGTAAATGGGGTTAATATCTTTGATTTCCTCTTTGGACAAACTTGGAATCCTTCTGGTAAACAATTTGGTGCCCTTCCCATGATTTTGGGTTCCTTTATTGTCACAATCCTATCAGCCCTTATCGCAACTCCTTTTGCCATTGGTGCGGCAGTCTTTATGACCGAGGTCTCACCAAAAGGTGCTAGAATCTTGCAACCAGCCATTGAATTGCTAGTTGGGATTCCTTCAGTCGTGTATGGATTTATCGGTTTGCAGGTCGTAGTTCCTTTTGTCCGTAGTGTCTTTGGTGGAACTGGTTTTGGGATCTTGTCAGGGATTTTCGTTCTCTTTGTCATGATTTTACCAACGGTAACCTTTATGACAACGGACAGCTTGCGTGCGGTGCCTCGTCACTACCGCGAAGCTAGTTTGGCTATGGGAGCCACTCGTTGGCAAACCATCTGGCGCGTGACCTTGAAGGCGGCGCGTTCAGGGATTTTCACAGCGGTGGTCTTTGGGATGGCGCGTGCCTTTGGTGAGGCCTTGGCTATTCAGATGGTAGTCGGAAACTCAGCCGTTGTCCCGACTTCATTAACAACACCTGCTGCGACCTTGACCTCTGTGTTGACCATGGGTATCGGAAATACCGTTATGGGAACAGTTGATAATAACGTTCTCTGGTCCTTGGCCTTAGTCTTGCTCTTGATGAGTTTAGCCTTCAACAGTGTGATTAAATTGATTACGAAAGAAAGAGGAAAGAAAAACTATGCACGCTAAGAAATTAGATAAAATTGCAACAGCTGTCCTCTACTCAATTGCAGGAATTATCGTTGCCATCTTGGCATCCTTGATTCTTTATATCTTGGTTCGTGGTTTGCCCCACATCTCTTGGTCTTTCTTGACTGGCAAATCATCTTCTTACCAAGCAGGCGGAGGGATTGGAATTCAGCTCTATAATTCCTTCTTCCTTTTGGTCATCACCTTGATTATCTCTGTGCCTTTATCTATGGGAGCTGGGATTTTCCTAGCTGAATATGCTAAAAAAGGTCCTGTGACCAATTTTGTCAGAACCTGTATTGAAATCTTGTCTTCACTGCCATCTGTGGTTGTTGGTCTCTTTGGTTACTTAATCTTTGTAGTTCAGTTTGAGTATGGATTTTCAATCATCTCAGGTGCCTTGGCCTTGACAGTCTTTAACTTACCTCAGATGACTCGTAATGTTGAGGACAGCTTGAAACACGTTCACCATACGCAACGTGAAGCTGGTCTGGCTCTTGGGATTTCTCGTTGGGAGACAGTTGTCCATGTGGTCATTCCAGAAGCCCTTCCAGGTATCGTAACGGGGGTTGTCTTGGCCTCTGGTCGTATCTTTGGTGAGGCTGCGGCTCTTATCTATACAGCAGGACAATCCGCTCCAGCCCTTGACTGGTCTAACTGGAATATTCTCAGTGTGACAAGCCCAATCTCTATCTTCCGCCAAGCAGAAACCTTGGCTGTCCACATTTGGAAAGTCAATAGTGAAGGAACCATTCCTGATGGAACCATCGTATCAGCAGGTTCTGCCGCCGTGCTCCTCATCTTTATTCTCATCTTTAACTTTGGAGCCCGCAAACTCGGAAGCTATTTACATAAGAAATTAACCGCTGCCTAAAGGAGAAGCCATGTCAAAATATAATTGGGATGAAAAGCATATCATCACCTTTCCTGAAGAGAAAGTGGCCCTCTCTACTAAGGATTTACATGTTTACTACGGTAAAAAAGAATCCATCAAGGGCATCGATATGCAATTTGAAAAAAATAAAATCACAGCCTTAATTGGCCCATCTGGATCAGGAAAATCAACCTACCTCCGCAGTCTCAATCGTATGAATGATACTATTGATATTGCCAAGGTCACAGGTCAAATCCTCTACCAAGGAATTGATGTTAACCGTCCAGAAATCAATGTTTATGAGATGCGTAAGCACATCGGAATGGTCTTCCAACGACCAAATCCCTTTGCCAAGTCTATCTATCGCAATATCACTTTTGCCCATGAACGTGCAGGGGTTAAGGATAAGCAAGTCTTGGATGAAATTGTGGAAACCTCTCTTCGTCAGGCTGCCCTTTGGGACCAGGTCAAAGACGATTTGCACAAGTCAGCCTTGACCCTATCAGGTGGTCAGCAGCAACGTCTCTGTATCGCTCGTGCTATCTCTGTTAAACCAGATATTCTCTTGATGGATGAACCAGCGTCAGCCTTGGATCCGATTGCGACAGCTCAGCTGGAAGAAACCATGCTGGAATTAAAGAAGGACTTTACCATTATCATCGTGACCCACAGTATGCAGCAGGCTGCGCGTGCTAGTGACTACACAGGATTTTTCTACTTGGGTGACTTGATTGAGTACGATAAGACCGCTAATATTTTCCAAAATGCCAAACTACAGTCAACCAATGACTACGTAACAGGACACTTTGGATAGAAAGGAAACAGTATGACAGAAGCGATTTTACAGGTTTCAGACCTGTCCGTTTACTACAATCAAAAAAAGGCCTTGAATAGTGTTTCCCTATCTTTCCAACCCAAGGAAATTACAGCTTTGATCGGTCCATCTGGATCAGGGAAATCAACCCTCCTCAAGGCTATAAACCGCATGGGGGATCTCAATCCAGAGGTGACCACAACTGGTTCGGTGGTTTACAACGGCCACAACATCTACAGTCCACGTACTGATACAGTTGAATTGCGGAAGGAAATCGGTATGGTTTTCCAACAACCAAATCCCTTCCCTATGTCTATCTACGAAAATGTTGTTTATGGGCTTCGTATCAATGGAGTTAAGGACAAGCAGGTTCTGGATGAAGCAGTAGAAAAAGCCTTGCAACGAGCTTCTATCTGGGATGAGGTCAAGGATCGCCTGCATGATTCAGCTATCGGGCTTTCAGGTGGACAACAGCAACGTGTCTGCGTTGCCCGTGTCTTGGCAACCAGTCCTAAAATCATTCTCTTGGATGAACCGACTTCAGCCTTGGATCCTATCTCTGCTGGTAAGATTGAGGAAACCTTGTATGGTCTAAAAAATAAATACACCATGCTCTTGGTTACGCGTTCTATGCAACAAGCCTCTCGTATCTCTGACAAGACAGGATTTTTCCTAGATGGAGATTTGATTGAGTTTAATGATACCAAGAAGATGTTCCTCAACCCACAACACAAGGAAACAGAAGATTATATTTCAGGAAAATTTGGATAAGGAGATAAATGATGTTACGTTCTCAATTTGAAGAAGATTTAGAGAAATTGCACAACCAGTTCTATGCTATGGGACAAGAAGTGCTATCCCAAATCAATCGCACGGTACGTGCCTTTGTTACGCATGACCGTGATTTGGCCAAGGAAGTCATCGAAGACGATGCAGAAGTAAACGAATACGAAGTGAAATTGGAGAAGAAATCATTTGAAATGATTGCCCTTCAACAACCCGTTTCTCAGGACTTGCGTACTGTTTTGACCGTCTTGAAGGCTGTGTCTGACTTGGAACGTATGGGTGACCATGCTGTTTCCATTGCAAAAGCAGCCATTCGTATGAAGGGGGAACAACGTATCCCAGCTGTTGAAGAAGAAATCAAGAGAATGGGTCGCGATGTCAAGAACTTCGTTGAAGCAGCCCTTGATCTCTATCTGAATGGTTCAGTAGACCAGGCCTATGAAGTAGCAGCCATGGACGAAAAAATCAACCATTACTTTGATAGCATTCGTGATTTGGCTACAGAAGAAATCAAGAAAAATCCTGATGCCATTGTTACAGGTCGTGATTATTTCCAAGTGATTGCCTTCTTGGAACGTATTGGAGATTATGCTAAAAATATCTGTGAATGGGTTGTTTATTTTGAAACAGGTAAGATTGTTGAACTATAAAGTATTCAAAGGATAAAATTATTGTGAAAGCTTACTTTTTAATATAGTAAGCTTTCATTGTATAGATAGTTTACTTTGTCAGAGGTGAATAATGAACTACATACAGAATATCAGAAAAAAAGTTGGAAAAGATAAAATTATTTTAAATTTTACCTGTGGAATATTAAGTCAATCAGGAAAAATTTTATTACAAAAACGAGCAGATAAAGGAACGTGGGGATTACCAGGTGGTGCTCTTGAATTAGGAGAATCGGCTTTAGAAGCTTTAGTGCGAGAGTTTTATGAAGAAACAGGAGTCGAAGTGAGGGTGGAAAAACTCTTAAATGTTTATACAAAATATTCAGACAGTTATCCGAATGGTGATGAGGCTCAAGTTCTTACAATCTTGTATTTAGTTTCATCTGAAACTTCTATCTCTACAAATTTTTTTACAAGTGATGAAACTTTAGAATTAGGATTTTTTGATCATAGTGACATACAAAATATTGCAATTGTAAACCAGCAGCATCAAGATATGATAAATGATTTTTTTGAAAATAAGTTCCCAATAGATAGATAAACTAACCACTGTATTTCTATTTTTTAGTAAATATATTTTATGAAAATGTAAGAAAAACACTTGACAAGTAACTTGGATAGCGTTATAATTATACAAAATTAACAGAGAGGTTGTTTATTTATGAAATCAAAAAAATGGATATTTGTTTTATGTAGTTTTCTTGCAGGCTTCTTCTTAGTAGCTTGTCAGTCGGGTTCTAATGGTTCTCAGTCAGCTGTTGAGGCCATTAAGCAAAAGGGAAAATTAGTTGTGGCGACCAGTCCTGACTATGCACCTTTTGAATTTCAGTCTTTAGTTGACGGGAAAAATCAGGTAGTCGGTGCGGACATTGATATGGCTCAAGCTATCGCTGATGAACTTGGAGTTAAGTTGGAAATTTCAAGCATGAGTTTTGACAATGTCTTGACTAGTCTTCAGACAGGTAAGGCTGATCTAGCAGTTGCAGGAATTAGCGCTACTGACGAGAGAAAAGAAGTCTTTGATTTTTCAATCCCTTACTATGAAAACAAGATTAGTTTCTTGGTTCGTAAGGCCGATGTAGAAAAATACAAGGATTTAACTAGTCTAGAAAGTGCCAATATTGCAGCACAAAAAGGGACTGTTCCAGAATCGATGGTCAAGGAGCAATTGCCAAAAGCTCAATTGACTTCCCTAACCAATATGGGTGAAGCTGTCAATGAATTGCAGGCTGGAAAAGTAGATGCTGTTCACATGGATGAACCTGTTGCTCTTAGCTATGCTGCTAAAAATGCCGACCTAGCTGTCGCAACTGTCAGCTTGAAGATGAAGGATGGCGAAGCTAATGCAGTTGCCCTTAGAAAAAATAGTGCTGATTTGAAAGAAGTGGTGGACAAGGTCATCCAAAAACTCAAGGATGAAGGTACCTACCAAAAATATCTTGAAAAGGCGGCAACCCTAACAGAAGTTGAAGAATAAGAAAAAAGCAGAGTTGGAAGTCATTCCAATTCTGCTTTTAAATAGTTGGCTCTGTCACAACAAATGGTTGATTTTTGACGAGAAATAGCGTATAATAATAGTAAGAAACAGTACCACCGAAGGAGGTAATTGGATATGCCTACTATCAAAGACGCATTAGATATTATCGGTAGGTTGACTGTCGCAGAGCAGGAAAGCCTTAAAACAATGCTTTTAAGTCCTGCCTTTGTAAAGTCTTTGAATATTGAAGATTTCGTAGCAAAGGAACGCTTTGCAAATGGTCGTGTATGCCCTCTTTGTGGCTGTATCCATGTGGTTCGCAATGGTCATCGTAAAGATGGCACACAGCGATATGTATGTAAGGATTGTGGCAAGTCCTTCGTGATTGCTACGAACTCCATTGTGTCTGGTACAAGAAAAGACTTGTCCGTGTGGGAGCAGTACATTGATTGTATGATGAATGGCTTATCCATTCGTAAGACTGCTGTTGCTTGTGGGATTCACAGAAACACCGCATTCCTTTGGAGACACAAGATTTTGGATGCACTTCAGAATATGGCAGACGATGTTACCCTTGACGGCATTATTGAGGCTGACGAAACTTTTTTCGCCATCTCGTACAAGGGCAATCATAGCAAGAGTAAGACATTTGCTATGCCACGCAAGGCTCATAAGCGTGGTCATTCTACACATATCAGAGGCTTGTCCCAAGAAAAGGTATGTGTTCCTTGTGCGGTTAATAGGAATGGCTTGTCTATCTCCAAGATTACGAATACTGGTAGAGTTTCTACAAGAGATTTACATCATATTTATGATGGTAGGATTAAGACCAATTCCACTCTTGTTACGGACAAGATGAACTCCTATGTGAGATTTACAAATGCCAATGGCATTGACCTTGTGCAGTTAAAGACTGGCAAAGCCAAGAAAGGCATTTATAATATCCAACATATCAATAGCTACCATAGCCAGCTAAAGAGGTTTATGCGTGGCTTTAACGGTGTTTCTACCAAGTATCTGAACAACTATCTTGTGTGGAATAACCTTGTAAATTACGCCAAAGAAAGCGACATAGAGAAAAGGAACATCTTCTTAACTTTCGTTTTGGCAACATTGAAAACTGCTAAATGCAGAGATTTATCAAACAGACCAGCAGTTCCTCTGGTCGCCTAATTAGAATTTGTGGAGATGATAAGATGGTCAATATAACAGATGTAAAACAGATTCTTCAATTTGCAATAGATGCGGAGATTAAAGTCTTTCTTGATGGTGGCTGGGGTGTAGATGCTCTTCTTGGATATCAGTCAAGAGCCCATAATGATATTGACATTTTTGTAGAAAAGAACGATTATCAGAACTTTATAGAAATAATGAAAGCTAATGGCTTTTATGAGATTAAGATGGAATATACAACATTGAACCATACTGTATGGGAAGATTTGAAAAACAGAATTATTGATTTGCATTGTTTTGAATATACGGACGAAGGTGAAATTCTTTATGATGGGGATTGTTTTCCGGTAGAAACTTTTTCGGGTAAAGGAAGAATTGAGGAAATAGAGGTTTCCTGTATTGAACCATATAGTCAAGTAATGTTCCATCTGGGATACGAGTTTGATGAAAATGATGCACATGATGTGAAGTTATTGTGTGAGACACTTCATATCGAAATTCCAAATGAGTATAGATAACTGCAAATAACAGTTTGTAGGGGAGTTCTGATACTCCCCTATAAAAATGGCTATTTATCAACTGTTTGTTGTGACATAGCCAAATAGTTTAAAACATTTTCCAGGTTCTCTAAGGACACCTTGGCAAATTGATAAGGACAGGCATCCAAGTAAGCCTCTTCAAAGAAGTCCAAGCCCAGTTGACTGTGTTTGAGGCTGGCGATTTTAGGATACTGTCTCAGGTCTAGTAATAAACCATCGTGAAGGGGATAGTGAGGAAGGGGACAAGGATATTTAGCTAACCTTTCCTCGATTTGTTTTTGGTAAGCTTCCTGATTGGCTAAGCGAGCTAAACGATTTTTCTCAAATAATTGACTGTCAATATAGAGTGAAAGGGCCTTCTGCATGATGAGATTGCTGTCGTAGTCTAGGATATTTTTGTAGGCTACAAAGGCTTCCTTGATAGCATTTGGCAGAATGAGTGCCGTAATCCGCAGGGCTGGAAAGAGGCTGGTTGAGAAGGACTTGATATAAATGACGCGCTCTTCTGTATCTAGATAGTGGAAGGTCTGGCCCTTCTTGGAGTCCAAATCTCCAAGATAATCATCCTCTACGATATAGACACCGTACTTGGCAGCTAAGTCAAGGATAGCCCGTTTGTCCTGCTCAGAATAGGAATGGCCTAGAGGATAGTGGAAGCGAGGGATGGTATAGAAAAACTTAATTTTTCCTGTTTTGAAGTGGCCTTCCAGTTCCTCCAAGTCAATCCCATCAATGCCTCGTTCAATCGTTTGATAGTCCAGCCCCTGAGCAATCAAGAGACGATTCATCCGATGGTAGGTCGGTTGTTCCACCAAGATTTCCTTGGCTTGGCTAGGAAAGGATATTTGAGAAAGGATAAAAAGGGCTTGTTGGGTTCCAGAAGTCAGTACAAGTTGATCAGCCTTGCAGTAGAGAGCTTGGTCAAAGAGGAGTTTATGAATGGATTGTCTTAAGTCTTCTAATCCTTCTTGGTTGTCATAGTAGTTGAAGAGGTAGTTTTCTCGGCCTATCAAGGTTTCATTGACACAGAGTCGGAAATCGTCATAGGCACTGGCGTGTTCGTCAGTGACTTCAATTTCTAGATCCTGGTGTTGTCCTTGTTCTAGAACATAATAGCCGCTCTGGGGCTTGGGATAGAGATATTGTTCGTGCCGTAATTCCAGAAGGGCTCGTTGAATGGTGTCCTTGCTACAGTGAAAGTCAAGGCTCAGTTGACGAATAGAAGGCAGGCGGCTTCCTGTCGGAAAGCGTCCAGACTCGATGCCATTTTTCAGATAGGAAACGACTTCTTGGTACTTGCTTTGTTTCTTCATTCCAGACCTCCCTTGATTTTGTTACATTGTACCTTTTTTTTTCCTTCTTGGCAATGTCTAGAGTGTTTCTCTCGTTCACATCTAGGGGCAAATGTGGTATACTTAGGAGTAAGATTTATAGAATAATACTCTTCGAAAATCTCTTCAAACCACGTCAGCTTCGCCTTGTCGTAGATATGGTTACTGACTTCGTCAGTTCTATCCACAACCTCAAAACAGTGTTTTGAGCTGACTTCGTCAGTCTTATCTACAACCTCAAAGCAGTGCTTTGAGCAACCTGTGGCTCGCTTCCTAGTTTGCTCTTTGATTTTCATTGAGTATAACAGACAAGAAAGTGAATGGATAAGAACGTGCAGGAACCAGTGAAATTATTTCAATACAATACCCTAGGAGCCTTGATGGCCGGCCTTTATGGTGGTACCATGACAGTGGGAGAATTGCTAGAGCATGGTGACCTTGGTTTGGGGACCTTGGATTCCATTGATGGGGAATTGATTGTCTTAGATGGCAAGGCTTATCAGGCCAAAGCGTCAGGAGACCAGCCAGAAATTGTGGAAGTATCACCAGATGCCCTCATTCCTTACGCTGCAGTAGTACCGCATCAGGCAGAGGTCATTTTCCGCCAGCGCTTTGAGATGACGGACAAGGAATTGGAAGAACGAATTGAGTCTTATTATGATGGGGAAAATCTTTTCCGCTCGATCAAGATTCGTGGAGAATTTTCGCATATGCATGTGCGCATGATTCCCAAGTCGACACCAGATACCAAGTTTGCTGATGTCGCAACCCGTCAACCAGAATATAGTCGTGACAATGTGGCGGGAACCATCGTTGGTTTCTGGACGCCAGAGATTTTCCATGGAGTCAGTGTGGCAGGCTACCATCTGCACTTCATCTCAGATGACTTGACCTTCGGTGGACATGTCATGGACTTTGTCATCAAGGGAGGTATTATCGAGGTGGGAGCTGTTGACCAATTGGATCAACGTTTTCCTGTCCAAGACCGTCAATACTTGTTTGCTAAGTTCAATGTTGAAGAGATGAGAAAAGATATTGAAAAGGCAGAATAGGAGACGAAAATGACCACTCATATTATCATTACCATGGTGCTGTTGCTGGTTATCTTGCTAGGAAGCATTTGGTATGCCAAAAAGAAATATCAGATCAATCTAGCTGTCTTGGGCTTGGGGGCTGTCGCCTTCTTTGTCTCTTCACAGATTTTAGAAAAACTGGTGCATATCTTGGTTTTACATCCTCAAAAAGACGGTAGTATTGCCCTCTTGCAAGACCATCCGCTTGTCTATATCATCTATGGCCTAGCCATGGCAGCATTTTTTGAGGAAACAGCTCGCCTTATTTTCTTCAAATGGTTGGAGAAAAAGAGAAATTTGGAAAAGGCAGATGCCTTGGCTTATGGGTTAGGTCATGGTGATTTGGAATTGATTTTCTTAGGTCTTACCAGTCTCCTCAATCTTTACATCGTGCTTTCGGCAGTTCAAACTCAGAATCCACAGGTCATGCAATTGCTGTCTGAAAATATGTTGAAAACTATCCAGTCGCTATCTGTATGGCAAATTTATTTGCTTGGTTTTGAGAGAATCTTGGCGCTAGGTTTCCAATTACTCTTGACTGTTTGGGTTTACCAAGCTGTTCTCCAGAAGAAATGGATTTATCTCCTAGCAGCCTATGGCCTACATGCCTTCTTTGACCTGGCACCATCTCTTGCCCAAGTTGGCTGGCTGACAAACCCTGTCTTGGTTGAAGTTATTCTACTAGTTGAACTGTTCCTAGTTGCCTATGTAACCAAGAACATATTTTGCAAAAAATCATAAAAAGAGGGGAAACCTCTTTTTTGTTTAAAATAAGCCCTAGGTCTTTTTAGGGTCGTCAAATGGTCATAAAAATGGTATAATGGAATGAATTTTGTAAAAGGAAGAGTACCATGTCAGTAAGAGAAAAAATACTTGAAATTTTAGAAGGAATTGATATTCGTTTTAAGGAACCCTTGCATAGCTATAGTTATACAAAAGTAGGTGGGGAGGCTGATTATTTGGTCTTCCCCCGAAATCGCTATGAGCTAGTTAGAGTTATTAAATTTGCTAATCAAGAAAATATCCCTTGGATGGTTTTGGGGAATGCTAGTAATATCATTGTTCGTGATGGTGGGATTCGTGGATTTGTCATCTTGTGTGACAAGCTCAATAATGTTTCTGTTGATGGCTATACTATTGAAGCAGAAGCTGGTGCTAACTTGATTGAAACAACTCGCATTGCCCTTCGTCATAGTTTGACTGGTTTTGAGTTTGCTTGTGGCATTCCAGGGAGCGTCGGTGGTGCTGTCTTTATGAATGCGGGAGCCTATGGTGGCGAGATTGCCCACATCTTGCAGTCTTGTAAGGTCTTGACCAAGGATGGAGAAATCGAGACCCTGTCTGTCAAGGACTTGGCTTTTGGTTACCGCCACTCAGCTATTCAGGAGTCTGGTGCAGTTGTCTTGTCAGCTAAATTTGCCCTTGCTCCAGGAAACCATCAGGTTATCAAGCAAGAAATGGATCGCTTGACGCATCTCCGTGAACTTAAGCAACCTTTAGAATATCCATCTTGTGGTTCGGTATTTAAGCGTCCTGTTGGTCATTTTGCAGGTCAATTAATTTCAGAAGCTGGCTTGAAAGGCTATCGTATCGGTGGTGTTGAAGTGTCTGAAAAGCACGCAGGTTTTATGATCAATGTTGCTGATGGAACGGCTAAAGACTACGAGGACTTGATTGAGTCTGTGATTGAAAAAGTCAAGGAATACTCTGGCGTTACTCTTGAGAGAGAAGTCCGTATTTTAGGTAAAAGCAAGTAGGAAGCTGTAGTTGAAAAGCTGCTGCTATGTCATGGAAAGGGGGTGAAAGCCTATCGTTAGTGCAGAAGAATGTAGGCAGTTCAATCTCCTACACGAGGTAGTAGCGGCCTGACAGAGCCCTGATCTGTTAATCTATGAAAAAGAAGGAATAAATGACAATTGAAAAAACCAATTATTGAATTCAAAAACGTCTCTAAAGTTTTTGAAGACAGCAACACCAAGGTTCTCAAAGACATCAACTTTGAGTTGGAAGAAGGGAAATTCTACACCCTTCTAGGCGCGTCTGGTTCAGGAAAATCAACTATCCTAAACATCATTGCAGGTTTACTGGATGCGACGACAGGAGATATTTTGCTGGACGGTGTCCGCATCAATGACATCCCAACCAACAAACGAGACGTCCATACGGTCTTCCAATCCTATGCCTTGTTTCCACATATGAATGTGTTTGAAAATGTTGCCTTTCCACTTCGCTTGCGTAAGATTGACAAGAAAGAAATCGAGCAACGCGTAGCGGAAGTTCTCAAAATGGTTCAGTTGGAAGGGTACGAAAAACGTTCTATCCGTAAACTCTCTGGAGGACAACGCCAGCGTGTGGCTATCGCTCGTGCCATCATCAACCAACCCCGTGTGGTTTTGTTGGACGAGCCTTTGTCAGCGCTGGATTTGAAATTAAGAACAGACATGCAGTATGAACTGCGTGAACTGCAACAACGATTGGGCATTACCTTTGTCTTTGTCACTCACGATCAGGAAGAAGCACTGGCCATGAGTGACTGGATTTTTGTCATGAATGATGGCGAGATTGTCCAGTCTGGAACACCAGTAGATATCTACGATGAGCCAATCAACCACTTTGTTGCCACCTTTATCGGGGAGTCAAACATCTTGCCAGGTACCATGATTGAGGACTACTTGGTTGAGTTTAACGGCAAACGCTTCGAAGCGGTTGATGGGGGGATGAAGCCAAATGAACCTGTTGAGGTCGTGATTCGTCCAGAGGACTTGCGGATTACTCTTCCTGAGGAGGGCAAGCTCCAAGTTAAGGTAGATACCCAGCTCTTCCGTGGGGTTCACTATGAAATTATCGCCTATGATGAACTTGGAAATGAATGGATGATCCACTCAACCCGTAAGGCCATCGTGGGTGAGGAAATCGGTCTGGACTTTGAACCAGAAGACATCCATATCATGCGTCTCAATGAAACCGAAGAAGAGTTCGATGCTCGTATCGAAGAATACGTGGAAATCGAAGAGCAAGAAGCAGGTCTGATCAATGCAATCGAGGAGGAAAGAGATGAAGAAAACAAGCTCTAAACTCTTTGTAGTGCCCTACATGCTTTGGATTGCCCTCTTTGTCCTCGCACCCTTGGTCTTGATTTTCGGTCAATCCTTTTTCAATATTGAAGGCCAGTTTAGTTTAGAAAACTATAAATCTTACTTTGCGTCACAAAACTTGACCTACCTCAAAATGAGTTTCAACTCAGTGCTTTATGCAGGAATTGTGACCTTGGTAACCCTGCTCATCAGCTATCCAACAGCCCTCTTTTTGACCCGTCTCAAGCACCGTCAACTCTGGCTCATGCTGATTATCCTGCCAACCTGGATCAATTTGCTCCTCAAGGCTTATGCCTTTATCGGGATTTTTGGTCAAAATGGCTCTATTAACCAATTCTTGGAATTCATCGGAATCGGTTCACAACAGTTGCTCTTTACCGATTTCTCCTTTATCTTTGTCGCAAGCTACATCGAGCTTCCCTTTATGATTTTGCCGATTTTCAATGTCTTGGACGATATGGATAACAATCTCATCAATGCCAGCTATGACCTCGGTGCGACCAAGTGGGAGACCTTCCGTCATGTCATCTTCCCTCTATCGATGAACGGTGTGAGAAGTGGGGTCCAGTCTGTCTTTATCCCGAGTTTGAGTCTCTTCATGCTGACCCGTTTGATTGGTGGGAACCGCGTTATCACATTGGGGACAGCCATTGAGCAGAACTTCCTGACCAATGACAACTACGGTATGGGTTCAACCATCGGTGTGATTCTCATCCTGACCATGTTCATCACCATGTGGGTGACCAAGGAAAGGAGAGAACGATGAAAAAATTTGCCAACCTTTATCTGGGACTGGTCTTTCTTGTCCTCTACCTGCCGATTTTTTACTTGATTGGCTACGCTTTTAATGCAGGAAACGACATGAACAGCTTTACAGGCTTTAGCTTGAGCCATTTTAAAACCATGTTTGGCGATGGTCGTCTCATGTTAATTGTGACCCAGACCTTTTTCTTGGCCTTTCTATCAGCCTTGATAGCGACCATTATCGGGACTTTTGGTGCCATCTACATCTACCAGTCTCGTAAGAAATACCAAGAAGCCTTTCTATCACTCAATAATATCCTCATGGTTGCGCCTGACGTTATGATTGGTGCCAGCTTCTTGATTCTCTTTACCCAACTCAAGTTTTCACTTGGCTTTTTGACCGTTCTTTCTAGTCACGTGGCCTTCTCCATTCCTATCGTGGTCTTAATGGTCTTGCCTCGTCTCAAGGAAATGAATGGCGATATGATTCATGCAGCCTATGACCTTGGTGCCAGTCAATTTCAGATGTTTAAGGAAATCATGCTTCCTTACCTGACTCCGTCTATCATTGCAGGTTATTTCATGGCCTTCACCTATTCGCTAGATGATTTTGCCGTGACCTTCTTTGTAACGGGAAATGGTTTTTCAACCCTCTCGGTCGAGATTTACTCTCGTGCTCGCAAGGGGATTTCGCTAGAAATCAATGCCCTGTCTGCCCTTGTCTTTCTCTTTAGTATTATCCTAGTTGTTGGATATTACTTTATCTCACGTGAGAAGGAGGAGCAAGCATGAAAAAACTCTATTCATTTTTAGCAGGAATTGTAGCCATTATCCTGGTCTTGTGGGGAATTGCGACGCATCTAGATAGTAAAATCAATAGTCGAGATAGTCAAAAACTGGTTATCTACAACTGGGGAGACTATATTGATCCAGAACTCTTGGAGCAATTCACAGAAGAAACAGGCATCCAAGTCCAGTATGAGACCTTTGACTCCAACGAAGCCATGTATACCAAGATCAAGCAGGGCGGAACGACCTACGATATTGCCATTCCTAGTGAATACATGATTAACAAGATGAAGGACGAAGACCTCTTGGTACCGCTTGACTATTCAAAACTTGAAGGTCTTGAAAATATCGGACCAGAGTTCCTCAACCAGTCCTTTGACCCAGGCAATAAATTCTCCATTCCTTACTTCTGGGGAACCTTGGGAATTGTCTACAATGAAACTATGGTAGATGAAGCGCCTGAGCATTGGGATGACCTCTGGAAACCAGAGTATAAGAACTCTATCATGCTCTTTGATGGGGCGCGTGAGGTGCTAGGACTGGGACTCAATTCCCTCGGCTACAGCCTCAACTCCAAGGATAGCCAGCAGTTGGAAGAGACAGTGGACAAGCTCTACAAACTGACTCCAAATATCAAAGCTATTGTGGCGGACGAGATGAAGGGCTACATGATCCAGAACAATGCTGCTATCGGTGTGACCTTCTCTGGTGAAGCCAGCCAAATGCTAGAAAAAAATGAAAATCTACGCTATGTGGTACCGACTGAGGCCAGCAACCTTTGGTTTGACAATATGGTCATTCCCAAAACAGTCAAAAACCAAGATGCAGCCTATGCCTTTATCAACTTTATGTTGAAACCTGAAAATGCTCTGAAAAATGCGGAGTATGTCGGCTACTCAACACCAAACCTACCAGCCAAGGAAATGCTCCCAGAGGAGACTCGTGAAGACAAATCCTTCTATCCAGACGCTGATACCATGAAACACCTAGAAGTTTATGAGAAATTTGACCATAAATGGACAGGCAAATATAGCGACCTCTTCCTACAGTTTAAAATGTATCGGAAGTAGGAGGCTAAACGTAAGAAACGAATCAGTCAAGCTGGTTCGTTTTTTAAAAAATAAAAGGCAATTTTCGTAACGGTATCTTTTTCTATGATAGTTGCTTATTTTCTTTCCCAGTAGTATACTAAGTTTAACCTTACAGAAAGCGGTAACAAATAATGAAAATATCTACTTTTTTCAAAAAATTTTATTGGCCAACCTTTTTGATTGTTGACGAAACAATTATACTATTCCATTTAAAGGATGGTTTGGATCGACAATACCTAACAACTGATTCCATACATTTGGTGATAGGGTTCTTTATATTTGCAAATATTTTCGTAGCTATCTTTAACAATTCAAAACTTTGGGATAAAAGTTGGGATAAAAAGAGTGATAGCAGTAAGAAAAAATATATTCTGAAAAAGTAATCTGAGATGTAGGGAATTGGTTTGATTTGACGGAGATGATTTTCAGTTGACGCAAGCTTAAAAAAACGTTATAATAAGAAAGTTGAGAATTGATTTTCAGTTGTCTTAGTCCAGAGAAATGGCGGTGCTGCGAGCCATCTAAGCTAGGAAGTCATGCTACTCAATCATACAATTGCATAAGAATAAGAGAATGACAAGTTCATTGAATGAAGGTGGTACCGCGGTTTTTCGCCCTTCGTGATATGAGCTTGTCTTTTGATTTTTTGGAGGTGTTGATGAAAACATTTCTTGTCAAACAAAAGTTTCGTCTTGGAGGCGAACGCTTCGCTATCAAGGATGACAGGGGAGAAATCGCCTATCAGGTGGAGGGATCATTTTTCCAAATTCCTAAAACCTTTACCATATATGATGCGACTGGTGAACAGGTCAGTCAGATTAGTAAAGAAATCTTGACCTTGCTTCCTCGTTTTGAGATTCAGCTTCGGGATGGCTCGAGTTTTGTCATTCGTAAGAAGTTGACCTTCTGGCGAGATAAGTATGAGTTTGATAATCTAGGTCTTCGTATCGAGGGCAATATCTGGGATTTGGATTTCAAATTGCTGGATGATCGCGATCAGCTGATTGCGGAAATTAAGAAGGAACTCTTCCATCTGACCTCTACCTACACTGTAACGGTTCTTGAGGACGCTTATGCAGACCTAGTCATTTCCCTCTGTGTCGCGATTGACTATGTGGAAATGCTGGAAAGCCAATCACATTAAACAAGTAAATAAGGAGACAATATGAAACAACTATCTAGTGCACAAGTACGCCAAATGTGGCTTGATTTCTGGGCGACCAAAGGTCACTCAGTAGAACCATCAGTGAGCTTGGTTCCTGTAAATGACCCAACTCTTTTGTGGATCAACTCTGGGGTAGCAACCCTTAAGAAATACTTTGACGGAACCATTATCCCTGAAAATCCACGTATTACCAATGCGCAAAAGGCTATCCGTACCAACGACATTGAAAACGTAGGGAAGACTGCGCGTCACCATACTATGTTTGAAATGTTGGGGAACTTCTCTATCGGGGATTACTTCCGTGATGAAGCTATCACTTGGGCTTATGAGCTTTTGACAAGCCCTGAATGGTTTGATTTTCCTGCTGAAAAACTTTACATGACCTACTATCCAGCTGATAAAGATTCATACAACCGCTGGATTGAAGTGGGAGTGGACCCAAGTCACCTGATTCCAATCGAGGACAACTTCTGGGAAATCGGTGCTGGACCTTCTGGACCAGATACAGAAATCTTCTTTGACCGTGGAGAAGCTTTTGACCCAGAAAATATCGGTATTCGTCTGCTTGCAGAAGATATTGAAAACGACCGCTATATCGAAATCTGGAACATCGTTTTGTCACAATTTAACGCAGACCCTGCTGTTCCTCGTAGTGAATACAAGGAATTGCCACACAAGAACATTGATACGGGCGCAGGTTTGGAACGTTTGGTGGCGGTTATCCAAGGGGCTAAGACAAACTTTGAAACTGACCTCTTCATGCCGATCATTCGTGAAGTAGAGAAATTGTCTGGTAAGGTTTATGACCAAGATGGCGATAACATGAGCTTTAAAGTTATTGCTGACCATATCCGTTCTCTTTCATTTGCGATTGGGGATGGTGCTCTTCCAGGAAATGAAGGTCGTGGTTATGTCCTTCGTCGTCTTCTTCGTCGTGCCTCTATGCACGGTCAAAAATTGGGTATCAACGAGCCTTTCCTTTACAAATTGGTTCCGACTGTTGGAAAAATCATGGAAAGCTACTACCCAGAAGTGCTTGAAAAACGTGACTTTATTGAAAAAATCGTTAAGAGCGAGGAAGAGTCATTTGCCCGTACCCTTCACTCAGGTCAACACTTTGCCCAAGGCATTGTAGCAGACTTGAAAGAAAAAGGTCAAACGGTTATCGCTGGACAAGATGTCTTCAAACTTTATGACACTTATGGATTCCCAGTTGAATTGACTGAAGAAATTGCTGAGGAAGCTGGTATGACTGTAGACCGTGAAGGTTTTGAAGCAGCCATGAAAGAACAGCAAGAACGCGCGCGTGCTTCAGCTGTCAAAGGCGGATCTATGGGTATGCAAAATGAAACCCTTCAAAATATCACAGTGGAAAGTCGCTTTAACTATGAAGCATCTCAATTGTCTTCTAAATTGGTAGCAATCGTGGCTGACAATGCAGAAGTAGAAGCTGTATCAGAAGGAACTGCCTCACTTATCTTTGCGGAAACGCCATTCTATGCTGAAATGGGTGGACAGGTCGCTGACCACGGACAAATCTTGGATGAGTCAGGTAAGGTCGTGGCTACTGTGACCAATGTTCAAAAAGCACCAAACGGACAAGCTCTTCACACTGTTGACGTCCTTGCACCGCTTGCCTTAAACCAAGAATATACCTTGGCAATTGATACAAATCGTCGTCACCGTGTTATGAAAAACCACACTGCGACTCACTTGCTTCACGCTGCTCTTCACAATATCCTTGGAAACCACGCGACACAAGCAGGATCTCTTAACGAAGTTGAATTCCTTCGCTTTGACTTTACTCATTTCCAAGCAGTAACTGCAGAAGAATTGCGTGCCATTGAACAGCAAGTCAACGAAAAAATCTGGGAAGCTCTTGAAGTGAAGACAGTTGAAACGGATATTGACACTGCTAAAGAAATGGGAGCTATGGCCCTCTTTGGTGAGAAATACGGTAAAAAAGTCCGTGTTGTTACTATCGGTGACTACTCTATCGAGCTTTGTGGTGGTACCCACGTTGGCAACACTTCTGAGATTGGTCTCTTCAAGATTGTCAAAGAAGAAGGAATCGGATCAGGAACTCGCCGTATCTTGGCAGTGACTGGTAAGGAAGCCTTTGAAGCCTACCGTGAACAAGAGGACGCTCTTAAAGCTGTCGCAGCAACCTTGAAAGCACCTCAAGTCAAGGAAGTACCTCACAAGGTAGAAGGCCTTCAAGAACAACTTCGTCAACTTCAAAAAGAAAATGCTGAATTGAAAGAAAAAGCCGCAGCTGCAGCCGCAGGCGACATCTTCAAGGATGTGAAGGAAGTCAACGGTCACCGTTATATCGCTAGCCAAGTGTCTGTATCCGATGCTGGTGCCCTTCGTACCTTTGCGGATAACTGGAAACAAAAAGACTACTCTGATCTTCTTGTTCTTGTTGCTGCTATCGGTGACAAAGTCAATGTCCTTGTAGCAAGTAAGACAAAAGACCTTCATGCAGGAAACCTTGTCAAAGAATTGGCACCAATCGTCGATGGACGTGGTGGTGGTAAACCAGACATGGCCATGGCGGGAGGAAGCAATCAAGCTAAAATCCAAGAATTGTTGGATGCAGTAGCAGGTAAATTGTAAGAAAATAAAGATCTATCCATTTGGGTAGGTCTTTTTGTAAATGCAAAAAAGCCAAATCCGATTGGACCTGGCTTGAATATTATGAAATATTAAATAGTATTGGCTGCCCAGACACTTACCGAAGCAGCTGAGACTGGGAATTGTCCATAACCTTCCTCATCAATTGTAACTTGATCTTGGTGATTTTCAAGTAAATCTACAAAGGTTTGGTTAGCCCATTCTTGGCCGACAAACATTGACTTACTGTTTTCTTGGTCATTTGAAATCAAGACTGCGATTGGGGATTGATGTTCAGCACCTGAACGTACCCAACCGATACAGTTAGGATCATCAAAGTAGTCTGTTTGTTCTCCATAGGCCAAATCTTTTCGGATGGTTAGGAGGCGGTCAAGGACTTCTTTGAAATCTTGTTGAGCATATTGCCCTGAAATCCCATAGTAGTCGCCGTAAAAGACACATGGAAGTCCGTCTTGGCGTAATAGAATGAGGGCATAGGCTGCTGGTTTGAACCATTCTTCAACAGTAGACTCAAGAGCCTGACCACGTTGGGTATCGTGGTTGTCGACAAAGGTTACAGCCTTGTCAGGTTTGAGTTCAACCAAGCTATCTGTGAAAATACCACGAAGGTCATAGTTTGCGCCAGCTTGACTGGCTTCAAAGAGATTCTGGTGGAGACGAACATCGACAAGGTCAAAGCGTTCTTCTATTTTTTCAAGGTAGTCTAGATTGGCTTCCTTGTCAGGATTCCAAAATTCACCAAAAACATAGAAATCCTCACCGTATTTTTCCTTCATATCACGGATAAAATTGCGCATGAAGAAAGAGTCAATGTGCTTAACAGCATCTAAGCGGAAACCAGCTACACTAGTCGTTTCCATGAACCAGTCAGCCCAGTCATAGATATTTTGGATGACTTCAGGATGTTTAAAGTCTAGGTCGGCATACATGAGGTAGTCGTAGTTACCGTTTTCGTTATCGACCAATTCCTCATTTGCCCAACCCTTATTGTCCCCCTGAATCAGGTAAATGCCAGACTTACGGCGTTTGGCATCATAGTCTGTACCGGTGAAGTGGTACCAGTGCCAGTGGAAGTCATTGTAGGTATCTTGGCGACCATCGAAGGTAAAGCTAGTCCATCCATTGATAGTGAAGGGTTCTCCGAGTTCAACTGTACGGTCTACAGGATCCACTTCGATGACCTGAAAGGCTTCCATGTGATCAGCAGCAGCCTTGTGGTTGAGCACCACATCGGCCATTGGTTGGATTCCCTGTGCTTTTAGAGCTTGAATGGCTTGAAGATAGTCTTCTTTAAAACCATACTTGGTGCGGACAGTTCCTTTTTGGTTAAACTCGCCTAGGTCGAATAAGTCATAGACCCCATAGCCGACATCTTTTTCATTGGTAGCCTTGAAAGCTGGTGGCATCCAGACATGACTGATGCCGAGATTAGCCAGGTGTGGAGCATCTTCAGCTAGACGCGTCCAGTGCTGACCGTCGTGGGGCAGATACCATTCAAAGTATTGCATGAGTGTTTGATTTTGCATGATGTTTCCTCTTACTTGTCAATCTTGTTCTTTATTCTATCATAAAGTATCGGTTAGCTCAAACGTTTGCGTAAAATGGAAGACATGTATTTCAACTATTTAAGATAAAGTGTTGATTTTTAAAATGAAAGTGCTATCATAATAGTAAGATACATAGATAAAGATAGGAGTCATCCCATGATTGAATTTCAAAATGTTAGTAAGTTGTATGGTGATAAAGAGGCCTTGAGCAATCTCAATTTGCAGATTGAAAATGGGGAGATTATGGGCTTGATTGGCCATAATGGGGCTGGAAAATCGACCACTATAAAATCCCTAGTCAGTATCATTTCACCCAGCAGTGGTCGTATTTTGGTAGACGGTCAGGATTTATCGGAAAATCGCTTGGCTATTAAACGAAAGATTGGCTATGTAGCAGACTCGCCTGACTTATTTTTACGCTTAACGGCCAATGAATTTTGGGAATTGATTGCCTCATCCTATGATCTGAGCAGCTCTGACTTGGAAGATAGTCTAGCTAGGCTATTAAACGTTTTTGATTTTGCTGAAAATCGCTATCAAGTTATTGAAACCCTTTCTCACGGAATGCGTCAGAAAGTCTTTGTCATCGGAGCACTCTTGTCCGATCCCGATATTTGGGTCTTGGACGAACCCTTGACTGGTTTGGATCCCCAGGCTGCCTTTGATTTGAAGCAAATGATGAAGGAACATGCACAAAAAGGTAAGACGGTCTTGTTTTCAACCCATGTCCTAGAGGTGGCAGAGCAAGTCTGTGATCGGATTGCCATTTTGAAAAAGGGGCATTTGATTTATTGTGGTAAGGTAGAGGACTTGAGAAAAGACCACACAGACCAGTCTTTGGAAAGTATCTACCTTAGCCTTGCTGGTAGAAAAGAGGAGGTTTCAGATGCGTCTCAAGGTCATTAAAAAATTAGTTGATATCAATATCCTCTATTCATCTCAAGAAGCTAATCTGGCTAACCTAAGAAAGAAGCAAGCTAAAAATCCTGGAAAAAAAGTAAATGTTTCCGCTAGAGTCCTAAGTTCTTACATTTTTTCCAGTCTCTTGATGCTTTTCATGTTTATAAATATAGCCTTTCGTTTTCCTTTTGAGGAAAGGCCAAGTTTTTTTAGTACCATGGTTGCTATTTTACTGGTGCTTGCCTTTTCAACTTCTTTCACTGCATTTTACAATGTCTTTTATGAGAGTAAGGACTTGGCATCGTATAGGCCCTATGCCTTTAAAGAATCAGAGATTATAATTGCTAAAGGACTGTCTGTTATCTTGCCAGCTCTAGCTGGAATTGTACCAATCCTAGCTTATTTTCTAGTCCTCTATATTAGGCTAGCTCCTTCTCTTTGGCTGGGCTTGCCTTTGATGCTGCTGTCCTTGGCCTTGTTATTTGTCTCTGTTACTTTAGTGATGGTAGTGGCAGTACATTTCTTGGCTCAGACTAGGGTCTTCAGAAAGTATCAGTCTATTTTTTCGAATGTGATGATTGGAATAGGAGTTCTCATACCTTTAATATTTGTCCTCTTTCTACAGTCGACTTTTGGAAGTATTGTTGACAAAGTTAGAGACATTCCATTTCTCCTTTATCCTCTTCATATCTTTTACAAAATAGCAGTGGAGCCTTTTTCGACAGAAGCCATACTGGGTCTACTCGCTTGGATAGCTTTAACTGTTTTCTTGCTTTACCTGACCAAAAAGAAGGTTTTTCCTCATTTTTATGACGTTATCCTGCTTAATAGTGAGGAGAAGGTCAAGAAAGAACGTCGCAATAAGGAGAGAATTTCAACTACTAATAAAAAGGGCTTTTTCCGTATGGTTTTACGCTACCACCTCACCCTCTTGGGACAGGGAACTGGCGTGATTACAGTGCTTTTTACAAGTGCTTTCCTTCCCTATCTCATGATGATCGGTCTGATTTCCAAAATTCGAGATTCTCAGATAGTTCCAGACATTCATCCTTCATACTGGTTACCCTTGTTTTTTATAGCTATCTTTATAGCAGTTGTCAATAACAATATCACCAGCCTGCATTCAATTGCCTTGTCCTTGGAGAGGGAAAATGTTGATTTTCTGAAGAGTTTACCCTTTGACTTTGCTCGTTATGTGAAAGTGAAATTTTGGATTATATTTGCTGTCCAGTCCTTTTTACCAGTTCTGACTTTACTTGGACTTTCTCTATATCTAGGCTTGCCCATCCTTTCGATGATTTACCTTCTTGTAGTCTGGATCCTTGCCAGTGTCATCCTTTCTTGCCACCATTACCTTAAGGACGTGAAAAATCTGTCAACCAATTGGAGTAGCATTACGGACTTGGTGAACCGTTCAAATCGTATAGTAGCAATTGTTTTGATTTTGGTTTATAGTGTTATCTTAATGGCCCTTGTAATAGGGAGCTTATTCTTGGTTCGGTCTCTCTCCCCTATCCTTGCCATCAGCTTGGGAGTAGGAGTTCTTATCCTCCTGCTTGGTCTTGCTATTTTTGGCTATCATTACTACCTGTCACGCATATTGACAGAAATAGAAAAAAGATGAGCTAGTTGGTCGCTTGCTTGATAAATTCAATTCGACAAACGCTTTTATAGTTTGTTAGAATGTAGTTGTAAATGATTAAGATTGGCAATCAAAAAAATATAGGGGGAAGGTTTTGAATAAGAAATATAATATGGTTCTATTTTTGTTATTTATAGTTTATTTATTTGGATATTTTTCAATTTCAAAAACGTTAATTCCTATAATGTGTGTGATCCAAGTATTTTTGATAGAACATATATTTAGAGTTCGAAATAGGATTATGCAGATAGGTGAAATTATAATTATTGTTGCTTCTATAATATTATTTATTGATAGTATATTGAATTTGTAACAAAAGGCTTCTCTATAAAATCAAATTTTCCAGATACCTGCTGAAGCTGATTTATATCCTCATATTTCTTCTACTATATTCGTCACTAAACTTGACAGACATATATTGCAGGTACAGCCTCTCTAGCTACAATCTCAAAGTTAATACTCTTTGAAAATCAAATTAAAACCACGTCAGCTTTGCCTTGCCGTACTCAAGTACAGCCTGCGACTAGCTTCCTAGTTTGCTCTTTGATTTTTGTTGATAAAAAGAAATGCTCCTCCACGATGGAAGAGCATTTTTTATTGGCTCTTTGTCAACTGTAGTGGGTTGAAGAAAAGCTAAGCTCGAGAAAGGACA
>CAUOWW010000021.1:0-24200 GCA_963508345.1 uncultured bacterium | reverse complement strand
CAAATATCAAATCTTGGAGCCTCTACTATGCAGGTCAAGATGATGTAAATGCTAGCGGAGAAAAACAATGGAAACTAGCTCATGCCAAGACCGGAGAACCTGTTTTAGATGAGAAAGTTGACTTAGCTAATAGTATTCAAGCTAAATATCTCAAGTTAGAAATCAATGACTATCAAGCGGGTACAATGGGCTGGAGAAACGTTGGTATTCAAGAAATTCGAGCTTATTCGAATATTCCTGATACAAGTAAGGTAACGGATATCCGTCAGGTTACAGAATTGACTGTAGCTAAAGATGGACAGTCTCTTGTCTTGCCAACTCTACCAGGAAAAGTCAGTCTCATCGGAAGCAACAAACAAGGTGTGATTGACCTTCAAAATCATATCTATAAGCCTTTGACTGATCAACGCGTTAAGGTTATGGTAGAGCAAATTAAAGATTCACATACCTTTACTAAAGAATTTGAAGTAGTCATCAAGGGGCTACATCAGGATGAAGGTGTGGGTGTCAAACCAAAAGTAGCACCAGCTGTTCAACAATGGTATGGAAAAGAAGGTCAATCTTCTATCACTTCAGATACAGTTCTTGCGACAGGTGATTCAGGCTTTGATCAGGCTGTAACCTTCTACCAGTCAGACCTTGCAAGCCGTGGATTGGAACTTGCGACAGGTGACAAGCAGGCTCAACAACGAATTGAATTTAAAAAAGTTGAAAATAAGGGATATGGTAAGGAAGGCTATGGCATCACTATCCAAGATGGTGTCATTACCATCGAATCTGCAACGAACACAGGGGCCTTCTATGCTACTCGTACTCTTCTTCAAATGGGGGAAAGCAATCTCCGAAATGGAGAAATTCGTGATTTCCCAAGCTTCAGTCACCGTGGCTTTATGCTAGATACAGGTCGTAAGTTTATCCCTTATGATACCCTTGTAGACATCATGCTAAACATGGCCTACTACAAGATGAATGACTTGCAGTTGCACCTAAATGATAACTATATCTTCCTAAAAGAGCACTTGGCAGGTAAGAACTTAAGTCCAGAAGAAGAACTGAAGTATGTTCTAGAGCATGCCAAGACAGGCTTCCGTGTGGAGACAGATATTGTCGGTAAGAATGGTCAAAAATTAACATCAGATGAGCACTATACTAAAGAAGAGATGCAAAATCTGATTAAACTTGCTAAGGCCTTGCATATCAATCTAGTACCTGAAATTGACACACCAGGTCATGCTCTGTCATTTGTCAAAGTTCGTCCTGACCTCATGTATCAAGGTAGTCTGAGCGATTACAGAGGTAAACATAACGTAGAGCGCGTAGCCATGCTCGATCTAGATAATAAATACGATGAAACGCTGGCTTTTGTCAAATCAGTTTATGACAAACTCCTAGATGGACCAGATGCACCGCTTCATGGCGTATCTACCGTTCATATTGGTACGGACGAATATTATGGTAGTAGAGAAAGCTATCGTCGTTATGTCAATGACCTTATTAAATACATTAAAGGAAAAGGATATACACCTCGTATTTGGGGATCGCTCAGTGCGAAGCGAGGTAAAACAGCGGTTGATTGGAAAGATGTAGAAGTTGATATCTGGAGTATTGGCTGGCAGCAGCCAAAAGAAGCTATTGCTCAGGGAGCTAAGATTATTAATATTACAGATATCCCAACATATAGTGTTCCGAATGGAAATAATCGTCAAGCTGCTTATGGTGATTATGCTAACTATGAAACTCAATATAATGGTTGGACACCAAACGATTTCAGAACTGGTCATGGCCCACTTCTAGAAGCATCAAATCCAAATATAATTGGTGGTGGCCACGCAGTTTGGAATGACAATATCGACCTTCATGAGACAGGTTTGACATCTTATGATATCTTTAAACGCTTCTTCAAGAGCATGCAAACAACTGCAGAACGCACTTGGGGATCTGACCGTGCGGCAGCGACATTTGCAGAACGTACCCTACCAACTAGCCCTTATGCACCACAGTCAAATCCTGACAGAGCGATTGATCAAAGTGACTTGTTTACTATTAATCCTGAAACTGTGAAGAACTATGCGAGCAAGAAGGTGAAGACAAGCGAGCAGGGATTGGCTTTTGAGAAAGACAGTAGTATCGAAGGATTAGCTGGTGATGTTGGTCCAAGTCATGTCTTGAAGTTTGATGTAACTGTCACTGGAGACGGGGAACAAACCTTCTCAACAAGTGGGGACAACCGTATCTATCTAGCTGATAAAGACGGCTATCTTGCTTATCAATTTGAACAGTTCCATATCCAATTCAAGAAAAAACTTGAAAAGAACAAACGTTATCAAATCTCTATTGTGACTAAACCACAATTAACGGAATTCTATGTGGATGGTGAGAAGATTGAACGTATCGCAAATCTAGCTCACCCTCGCTTTGCTCACAATAGCTTGGTTCTACCTCTTGAAAGCATTGGTGGGTTCAAAGGAATCTTACATAGTGCAGAGTTATCAGATAAACCATTTGTAAATCCTCGTTTGATTCCAACAGAACATTTCACAGTTTCTGCAACTAGTCAAGAAACACCAGGAACAGCGACTGAAGGCACTGTTGAAAAAGCCTTTGACAATGATCCAAACACATTCTGGCATACTAAATGGACTGGTGATACTGCTCCGTACACTCTTTCTATGACCTTGAAAGAAGCAGAAAAAGTCAATGGTTTGACTTATCTCCCACGTCCAGGTGGTGGAAATGGAGTCGTGACTCGCTACGAGATCTATGCACAAAAAGATGGCCAAATGGTCAAGGTTTCAGAAGGAAACTGGGACAACAATACCCAAGAAAAAACAGTCAACTTTGCTCCTGTTCAGACTAACAAGGTTGAGTTGAAAGTTCTAGCAGGTGTTGCAGGATTTGGTAGTGCCGCAGAAATTCAACTTCTGAAACCAGTTTCTACTAACAATGCAGAAGAGCCAGCTACTCCAAAAACACCTAAAGTTGAAGAAATGGGTGATGGTACAACTGAACTTGCTGATAACTTTGTAGCTAGCAAGCCAACAAGTGATGAAACAGTTGCTGCAGCAGTGAAAAGTCAAGATTACCTTAAGAAAGAGTACAAGGTCTTCCCAACGCCACAAAAAGTAACTTACGATGAAGGTGTTACAAAACTCCATAAACAAGTCAATCTTGTCATGGGAGATAATTTGGATATCTATACTCGTAACCGCTTGAAGAGTGTTTTACAAGATCATCAAATCTCATACACAAGCAGTCAATCAGCAGTGGCAGGTGCTACCAACATCTACCTTGGTGTTCATGGTCAACATTCACAGGCTGAAAAAGAAGTGTCTGGAATTTCTCAAGGACTCTTTGATAAGATTGATGCCTATGCCTTGTCAATCAAGAACAATACAATCTCTATCGTCGGTAAAGATACAGATGCTGTCTTCTACGGTTTGACAACTCTCAAACACATGCTTAATGAAAGTCAAGCTCCAGTCTTGCGTAACGTAACAGTTGAAGACTATGCTGAAATTAAGAACCGTGGCTTTATCGAAGGTTACTATGGAAATCCTTGGAGTAATGCTGACCGTGCAGAATTGATGCGTTATGGTGGTGACTTGAAGTTGACCCAATACTTCTTTGCACCAAAAGACGATCCATATCATAACAAGAAATGGCGTGAACTTTATCCAGAAGAAAAACTAGCTGAAATTCGTGAATTGGCGCGTGTCGGAAACCAAAACAAGACTCGTTATGTGTGGACCATCCATCCATTCATGAATAACCGTATCCGTTTTGGCAACGATGCTGACTACCAAAAAGACCTTGAAACTATTAAAGCTAAATTCACTCAATTGATGGATGTCGGTGTTCGTGAGTTCGGTATTTTGGCCGATGATGCCCCAAGTCCAGTTGGTGGCTACAATAGCTACAACCGCTTGATGAAGGACATGACAGACTGGTTGACTGAAAAACAAGCAACTTATGGTGGCCTTCGTAAGGAAATGATTTTTGTCCCAGGTCAATATTGGGGTAATGGCCGTGAAGATGAGTTGAAAGCACTCAATGAAAATCTTCCAACTTCAACCTCTATGACCCTTACTGGTGGTAAGATCTGGGGTGAAGTATCCGAAAGCTTCCTCTCTAACCTTAAGAACAACCTGACTGCAGGTGGTAAGACCTATCGTCCAGTTTCTCTATGGGTCAATTGGCCTGTTACAGATAACTCTAAACAACACTTAATCTTAGGTGGTGGTGAGAAATTCCTTCATCCAAATGTTGATCCTAGTCTTCTTTCAGGTATCATGTTGAACCCAATGCAACAATCTGAGCCATCGAAGATTGCCCTCTTCTCTGAAGCCCAATATGCATGGAAACAATGGAAGTCAGAAGAAGAAGCCAAGAAAGTCAACGATATCGCCTTCAACTTTGTTGAAAACGGTAAGTTTACAGATAGTGAAGCATCTATTGCCTTCCGTGAGCTTGGTAAACATATGATCAACCAAAACATGGATGGTCGTGTTGTGAAATTGGAAGAGTCTGTTGAACTTGCTCCGAAATTGGCGACCTTTATGTCTAAGTTGAAAGCAGGTCAAGATGTCAGCGCAGAGCGTGAGGGATTGCGTGCGGAATTTGCTAAACTAAAAGCTGCAGCTCAACTTTATAAAGCATCTGGTGATGAAAAGATGCGTGCTCAAATTCACTATTGGTTGGACAATACCATCGACCAAATGGATGCTTTGAGTGCTCTTCTTGATGGTACAGAAGCCATTGCTAGAAATGATTCTGCAAAACTTTGGGATAGTTACTATAAGGGCTTGAAACTCTACGAACAATCACAAACTTATACCTTCCACTATGTAGACCATGATGAAAAAGCTGAGTTAGGTGTTCAACATATCCGTCCATTCTTGCTTGGACTGCGTGAAATCTTGGCAACAGAAGTTCAAAAAGCCTTGCATCCAGACCAAGTTATCAGTACCTTTATCACGAACCGTACAGGTGTAGAAGGCGGACTGGCTGAGGTAACTGATGGAGATTTGGGAACTCATGCATTAATCAAATCGCCAAACAGTATCAAGACTGGTGATTACATTGGCTTGAAATTTAACAAAGCTGTTCCACTCCAAAACTTGACCTTTGCAATGGGAACTCAAGCAAATCCTCGTGATACCTTTAACAATGCTAAGGTTGAGTACCTCAATGAAAATGATGAGTGGGTAACACTTTCAGAACCAAGCTACACTGGAAATGAATCTCTTATTAAATATGAAAAACTCAATATTCATGCTAAGGCTGTTCGAATGATTGCGACTTCAGATCGTGATAATACTTGGTTTGCTGTAAGAGAAATTGCTGTTAACCGCCCTGTAGAAGTTACTCGTGCTAAACAGGCAGCTACTGTGACGATCAGTCCAAATCTGATGTACAAGTACAATACGACAGTTGGTCAGATTACAGACGGTCGTGACAATACTGAAGCCATGCTTGCGAATGCTGATCGAACTGATACAACTCCAGTAAATAGTTGGGTACAACTAGACTTAGGCGAAGTTAAACCTGTGACTAAGGTTCGTCTCCACCAAGGTTCAGGAGATAAATTGGCAGAAGGTGTTCTTGAATATTCTGCAGATGGTAACTCATGGCAAGAATTGGATCGCTTGACTGGTGAGCAAACCAAAGAAATCGAAACCCCAATTTCAGCTCGCTATGTCCGTATTCGCAATACTAAGAACATCAACCTATGGTGGCGTATCGCTGACTTCTCAGTTGAAACACGTACAGGCAATAGCCAATTGACTGATACAAACGTTGAAAACTTGAAGTCAACTCCAGTTGATGATAGCCTAGGCCGTTATAATATGCAAATTCCGAGTGGAACAAAACTTCCAGCTAAGAGTTACTTGGGTATGAAACTTGATCGTCTTCACCAAGCTGAACTCATTCAAGCAGTTGGTACAGAAAATCCATCCCTCAATTTGGAATACTCTCTAAATGCTCAAGAATGGTATCCAGCTGATCAAGTGACAGATAAGTCCTTAGTACGTTATGTTCGTTTGGTCAACAAGACTGACCAAGAACAAACAGTAACAGCAACGTCTTTACTTGTTCAGACAAAAGAAGTTCAACCAACCACACTTGATTCGACATCAATGGGCATCCATCCAACATACGGTAGAAATGATGTCCGTAAGATTAAGAACTTGGATCAATTGTTCGACGGAGTTTACAATAACTTTGTAGAGTTTTCAGACTATGCGCGTAAAGATGGTCATATCACCTTGAAGCTTGGTAGTGAACGTGCAATCAAGAAAATTAGAGCTTACATTCAAGACGGAACTCAAAATTATCTTCGTGATGGTAAGATTCAAGTCAGTCAAGATGGCAAGACTTGGACAGATCTTGTGACAGTTGGTGACGGTGTTGCCAATGAGACACGTGATGATTCCTTGACAGATGGTTGGACACATGATTCTAAGATGCCAGGAAACCGCTACATCGAGGGTGAACTTGCAAGTCCAGTTAAAGCCAACTATCTCCGTGTTCTATATACAGCAGACTATAATGCTCGTTTTGTAGGCTTCACTGAGTTGGTAATTAATGATGGTGAATTTGTGAAACCAATTAATGATCCAACTGTTCAAGGAAACAGTGGTGAAAGCCAAGGTAACCTCTACACTAACCTCGTAGATGGTAAAGTACTGACTAGCTACAAGGCTGAGAAAAAACAAGGTGAGCTTGTTTACCACTTGTCAGAACCGACCGATGTCAACCATATCCGACTTGTTTCAAGCCTTCCGCAAGGAGTGAAGACTCGAGTATTGGCTCGAACTCTTAAATCAGATAAAAGAAATTCTTGGTCAGAAATAGGTGAGATTACCTCAAGCTTCCAGACATTTGCTGTCCGAGATAAATCTCCATTATTGGATGTGAAACTTGTTTGGGAAGGTGGTAAACCAGAGTTCTACGAAATGACGACATTCCACCAAGAACTTCCAGAAGAACCAGCCAAACCAGCTCCAACTACAAGTAAGGGTGATGAACCAGCTTCGGTAGTAGAAGTCCCAGAATTTACTGGTGGAGTGAGTGGTAACGAAGCAGCTGTTCATGAAGTTCCAGAATACACTCAAGCCATTGGCACAGCAGGCGATGATGTGGTTCCAGTAGTAGAAGGGCTAGAATTCAAAGGCGGAGTAAACGCAGTTGAGGCAGCTACCCATGAAGTTCCAGAGTATCCTGAATCTATGGGAGACTCAAGCAAGCTACCATCATCAGTAGTAGAAGTCCCAGAATATAAAGAAACAGCAAGCCATCAAGCAACTCCAACAGAGGAAAACTTGGAAGATTCGGTTGATAAAATTGATGGAGATAAGATGAGCAGTGGCAATAGTAATGTTGAAACTACTGTTGAAGAGTCCGATGAATTTGCAAGTACATCAGTGAAAACGGATCAAGCCCAAAAACAAGAACAACCACAATCATCGATTTCTAAAGTTAAAGATCAACTTCCAGCAACAGGTGGAAAAGAATCAGCTGCTTTAGCCTTGTTAGGTGGTCTTGGATTAGTTCTCTCTGCCGCTTTTGTCAAAAAAGGGAAAAAGGATTAAGAATTCGAAAAAGAGTTATTCAATAATCCTAGATAAACATTAATGTCACAATAAAATCACACAGTGATTTCAGTCTTGAGCATCATCAAGCTGAAAGAAACACTGTGTGGTTTTTGAATAGTTGATAGTTTATACCCAATGAAAATCAAAGAGCAAACTAGAAAGTTAGTCGCAGGTTGCTCAAAACACTGTTTTGAGGTTGCAGATGGAAGCTGATGCGGTTTGAAGAGATTTTAGAAGAGTATTAGGACTAGATTCTTTACCAATTGTTAAGATTCTAGTTATAGGATACTTACTCCCTATTCTTTGTTATATTAAAATCACAAAAAAGATTGCAATTTCTTGCCCATTTTGATATATTTAATATATACAAAAAACAAACTCGATGCTTAGTTGTGTGTTCAGAAGGAAGTTATTTTTCTAAAAAAGTAAACGCTTACTTGGCATCAAGAAAAAGAAAAGAGGATTTTAATGAACAAAAGACTTTTCGATAAACGTTGCCATTATAGCATTCGTAAATTTGCTATAGGTGCGGCATCTGTGATGATTGGGGCTAGTATATTTGGTATTTCAGCTGTACAAGCTGAGGAGGTGGCTTCATCCAATATTCAAACAGAAGAAACAACAGTTCATCAACCTCAGCCTTTAGATAAGCTTCCCGATGATGTGGCAGCTGCTATCGCAAAGGCTGATGAGAATGGTGGACGTGAGTTTGTAAAGCCAAAAGCTGAGTCGACAGAAGACAAAGTGACTAAGGATACAGAACCTACTAAACCTGTTAATGAAGGTAACCATGAATTGGTTAGTCCTAAAGTTGAAACTCCAAATAAGGTAGGAGAAGAAAGCGAAGCTGAAGAGAAGCAAAAAGCTGAAGAGACAAATCCAAAGACTGTGGAAGATGGTCCGAAGTCTACAGCAGATAAAACAGATGTAAAAGAGGATGCTAAGAAAATTTCAGAAAAGGATCAGGTAAAATCGACTGCGGATCTCAAACCTTCGTCTGAAAAAAAGCAAGCGCTTTCTAAAGACTTAAGTGAAGCGGATGTTGAAAAAGAGAAGCAGCTATTATTGGATCGAAAACAAGACTTCAATAAAGATTGGTACTTTAAACTAAATGCTCAAGGCGATTTTTCAAAAAAAGATGTGGATGTTCATGATTGGTCTAAATTGAATCTTCCACACGATTGGAGTATTTATTTTGATTTCGACCACAAGTCTCCTGCTCGTAACGAAGGTGGACAGTTAAATGGTGGAACAGCTTGGTATCGTAAGACTTTTACATTAGATGAAAAAGACAAGAACAAGGATGTTCGTATCAATTTTGATGGTGTTTACATGGATTCTAAGGTTTATGTAAATGGTAAATTTGTAGGCCATTATCCAAGTGGTTACAATCATTTTTCATATGATATCACAGAATTTTTAAACAAGGATGGTAGTGAAAATTCCATTACTGTTCAAGTAACCAATAAGCAACCAAGTAGTCGTTGGTATTCAGGAAGTGGGATTTATCGCGATGTAACCCTTAGTTATCGTGATAAAGTTCATGTTGCGGAAAATGGGAACCACATTACAACGCCAAAATTAGCTGAACAAAAAGATAGCAATGTTGAAACACAGGTTCAAAGTAAGATTAAAAATACAGATAAAAAGCCTGCTAATGTCTTTGTGGAGCAACAAATTTTCACCAAGGAGGGTAAGCCTGTTTCAGAATTAGTTCGTTCTGCAACTAAGAGTTTGGCAGAAAATGAAACAGCACATTTTAATCAGAATATCTTGGTCAATCAGCCAACTCTTTGGACAACGAAAAGTTACCATCCTCAACTTTATGTTCTTAAAACAAAAGTCTATAAAGAAGGCCAGTTAGTTGATGTAACAGAAGATACATTTGGTTATCGTTATTTCAACTGGACAGCTAAGGAAGGTTTCTCTCTCAATGGTGAACGCATGAAATTCCACGGAGTAAGTATTCACCATGATAACGGAGCTTTGGGTGCAGAAGAGAACTATAAGGCTACCTATCGTAAATTAAAACTTCTGAAAGATATGGGAGTGAACTCCATTCGTACAACTCACAACCCAGCGAGTCCTCAGTTGCTAGACGCTGCAGCGAGTCTAGGACTTTTGGTTCAAGAGGAGGCTTTTGATACCTGGTATGGTGGCAAGAAGACTTACGATTATGGACGCTTCTTTGATCAAGATGCAACTCATCCAGAAGCTAAGAAGGGAGAGAAATGGTCTGATTTTGATCTCAGAACAATGGTAGAGCGTGATAAGAACAATCCGTCTATTGTGATGTGGTCTCTTGGAAATGAGGTAGAGGAAGCAAATGGTAGTCCTCGTTCTATTGAAACTGCTAAACGTTTGAAGGCTGTCATTAAAGCGATTGATACCGAGCGTTATGTTACCATGGGTGAGAATAAATTTAGTCGTGCAGCAACAGGTGATTTCTTAAAAGTTGCAGAAATCATGGATGCTGTGGGTATGAATTATGGAGAGCACAATTATGAAGCTGTTCGTAGAGCTCATCCAGACTGGCTCATCTATGGTTCTGAAACTTCTTCAGCTACTAGAACGCGTGATTCTTATTACAATCCTGCTCAAATCCTTGGACACGATAACCGTCCAAATCGTCACTATGAACAATCTGACTATGGTAATGACCGTGTTGGATGGGGAAGAACAGCTACTGAGTCATGGACTTTTGACCGTGATCATGCTGGCTATGCTGGACAATTTATCTGGACAGGAATTGACTATATTGGTGAACCAACTCCATGGCATAACCAAGATAATACACCTGTAAAAAGTTCTTACTTTGGTATCATCGATACGGCTGGTTTACCGAAGAATGATTTTTACCTTTACCGTAGTGAGTGGTATAGTGCTAAAGAAAAGCCCACTGTTCGCATTTTACCACATTGGAACTGGACTGAAGAGACACTTAAGGATCGTAAGATGCTGGTTGATGGAAAGGTTCCAGTTCGCACCTTCTCAAATGCAGCAAATGTCGAATTGTTCTTAAATGGAGAGTCGCTTGGTAAAAAGGAATTTACTAAGAAAACGACAGAAGATGGACGTCCATATCATGAGGGGGCTAAACCAAGTGAATTGTATCTTGAGTGGCTTGTAAAATACCAACCAGGCACACTGACTGCGATTGCTCGAGATGAAAATGGCAACGAAATTGCGCGTGATAGTGTGACAACTGCTGGGGAGCCAGCAAGAGTTCGTCTGACTAAAGAAGAGCATGTTATCACAGCAGATGGTAAAGATTTATCTTACATCCATTACGAAATTGTTGATGGCGAAGGGAATGTTGTTCCGACAGCGAATAATCTTGTTCATTTCAATCTTCATGGTCAGGGACAAATCGTTGGTGTGGACAATGGAGAACAAGCTAGTCGTGAGCGCTACAAAGCTCAAGCAGACGGAACATGGCAAAGAAAAGCCTTCAATGGTAAAGGGGTTGTCATTGTAAAATCAACAGAAAAAGAAGGTAAATTTACTCTTTATGCAGATTCTGCTGGTTTAACATCTGATAGCGCAACAGTTTCAACCGTGTCTGGTAAGAAAGAAAACCGTCACTTTGTAGCCTTTGCTCCTGTAAAAGCAACAACTGACGTGACTACAAATCCTGAATTGCCTCAAACAGTAACAGCTATTTATAGCGATGGCAGTGTTGAGGAAAAAACTGTCACTTGGGAAGTGCCATCTGACTTACTTACAAGTGCAGGTGAAAAGAAAGTCTCTGGACGAGTGGAAGGTTTGGAAACCCGAGCTGAGGCACTTGTAAAAGTGGTTGCCTTAGATAAATGGTTGCCAAAAGTTGCTACAGTACCGGTTGGTACAAATGCGACTGATTTGGATAAAACGGTCACAGCTGTTCTGACAGATGGTAGCTTAATTGATACAGAGGTTGTTTCATGGACCTTGAAAGATCCTGCTACTTTGACCAAGGAAGGGGGACGTACGGAGGCTACTGGTAAATTGGTAGCTGACGATCATGAAGTAACTGCAACCTTTATCGCAAGCAGTAAGGAAACAACAAGTAGCATTACAGGACTTACTGTTGGGGATAAAGCTCTTGAGAACTTCGAGTCTGGCAAGACTTATTACCGAGTATCCCTTCCTTACACTGGAACAATTCCAAGTGTTGGAGCTCAGACTACTGGTTATCAGGTAACTGTTCAGCAAGCTTCTGCTGATAATGGTTATCAGGCTTCTGTCTTCTTGAGTGACCAAAAGGGTGACTTGGTTCAAACTTACCTAATTCAGTTTGTGAAGGAAGCTCCTGTCTTGAAACGTTTGGAAGTAGTTGTGGAAGGAAAAGAAACTGCTACTGAAGATCAGGTCTTAACTTATCGTGTCATTGGTAGTTATGAGGATGGTTCACAAACAGAATTTTCAGCATCAGATATTCATTTAGAAGCTAAATCATCTGATGGAGGGCATCTTGAGGTGAATGGACAGAACTTGTTGCTCTATACTAAGGGAAGAGTGACTTTGACACCTCGGATTGATAATCAAACAGAGAAAACAGAATCTGTAACTACTGAAGTGGTGATTAAAGAAAATAAAGTAGAGAAGAAAATTGTCAAACTTCATCCAGTTTCTATCTCTACCGATATCAATCAGCAACCTAATTTACCTAGTCAAGTTGGAGCAGAATTTGATAAGGGTTTGCCTCGTAAGGTAGCTGTAACTTGGGACAAAGTAGCTGAAAAAGAATTGGGGCACTATCATAGCTTTACCATTAAAGGACATGTAGAAGGTACAGATATTGAGGCTCAAGCAACGGTGACGGTTGAAGGCTTGCAAGTTGCAGAGGAAATCAGCCTTACAGTACCTAAGGGTGAGTCGGTTCAATTGCCAGCTAATGTTCGTGCTTACCATTCTAATGGGACAACTATCTACAAAGATGTGGTTTGGGATCAGGTTCCAGCCAACTTTAGTCAAACTGAAGGGGTCTATGAAATCAATGGTCGTTTAGTTGATAGCAATCTGACCACTAAAGCTCATGTTCGAGTGTCTAGTCAAGTTGTTGCTGGGAATAATATCTCTAAACAATGGACAGGTTCGCAATTGCCAGCTGCCATTGTATCCAATACAGGAGGAGATGACTCAGCTAATGCCTTGAACGACCTGACTGTGTCAAGAACGACAACAGACGCTAAAAATAGATGGACTACTTGGAGAACAAATACTGATAATGATTGGGCTTCTATCTTGTTTGGTAATTCAGGAGACTTGACGAAACGTTTTGTCAACAATTTGTCGGCTGATTTTTATACCGATAGAACAATTGGTCTTCCAAAAGAATATGTAGTTGAATATTATGTAGGTAAAGAAATTCCTGATTTACCAAGTGATGTCAGTCATGCGCAACGAGATAGCAATCATCCATTTAATAATCCAGAAAATTGGAAAGCAGTTGAAAATTTACATGCTCCAAATCAGCTATCTGCAACTCAAACAAATCACTTCACATTTGACAAGGTAGAAACTTATGCTGTTCGTATTCGTATGAAGAAAGCTGATGGAACATTGGGTGTTGGTCTGACAGAGCTAACTATCCTTGGAAATAAGGTAGTAAGCTCTACAAGTTCAGATATTTCTATCAAGGTAGATAGCAAGGATCTTGAACACTTTAATCCATCTAAGACTGATTACTATATTCCTCAATCTAGCAAGGAAATCACTGCAACAGCTAGCAATAATGGTCTGGTAACAGTTGTGCCTGCAACAAGTGAAAAAGGTGCGACACGTCTTATCTTAAAAGCTGAGGATGGAACTGTTCTGAAAGAATATCGTATCTTCCGCAATGATGAGAGAGAAACTAGTCAACCTCTTGCTGCAGAAACTAGTGCTAAAATCTTGAATGTTGGAGACAATCTTCAACTTCCTTCAGAGGTAGGTGTTTATTATCCAACTTCAACTACTTGGACTACAGCTAAACTTGCGGTGAAGTGGGATGCAGTCCCTGAACACGCAACGGAACATGAGGGAAGCTTTGAAGTAACTGGTCATGTCATTGGTACAAATCTAACCACTAAAATGCAGGTGACAGTTGTTTCTAAAGGAAATCAAGTCATTTCAGAAAATACAAGCAACAATGAAACGGATTCTAAAGCCTTTGCTTCGACAACGAACGATACACAAGCAGCTTCACATGATAGAATTTTCTATATCAATGATGGAAAATACAATGAAGATGGACGTTGGACAAACTGGTCTCGTACTCCGAAAAATCAAGAAACTTCTGTCGGACTACTCTTTAAGAAGGACGGTAAAATTGCCTCTCAGTCTATTGGAAAAGTAGCCATTCAGTTCTTTAAAGATAGTGGAACAGATGCCCCAGAAAAAATGGTTCTAGAAAGATATATTGGTCCTGCCTTTACAGAACCAAGTACGATTTCTCGTTATGAAGAAAATGCTGACCACCCATTCAACAAGGCAGAAAATTGGGCACCAATTCCTTATAAAGCTTTTGGAGAATTAGTAGCTGGGAAACCAATCGAGTTTAACTTTGAACCGGTTCAAGCGACAGCTATTCGTGCTCGAATGACTCGTAAGTCTACTACTAATGGGCTAGCAGTAGTCGAATTTACAGCCTACTCTGCAGGCAAGGGAGCAGAAGTCGAAACACCGTCAGCGACTATTTCGATCGATGGAAAAGCATTGGAAAACTTTGATCCAAATGTGACAGAGTACACCCTAACAATAATGGGCTCTAAACCAAAAGTCACTGCGACAACTAGTGGACATGGAGTAGTCACAGTTGTGGATCATGGAAATACTAATCTTCCGACACTTGTTCGTCTTATTTCCAAAGAAGGAAATTTAGTGAAAGAATATCGTTTACACTTTAAGTCTACCTTCCAAACAACACCGACAGAAGGCGTTAAGAACTTAGTTGCAGAAGCTCCAAGCTTGGAAATTGAAAAGACTCCACTTCCGTTTAAAGAAGTTATTCGTGAAAACCCTGAGCTTGCTCAAGGGAAACGTCGTATAGTTTTTGAAGGACAATATGGAGAAAAAGTTGACTATATTCAAGTATCAGGAACTACTAGAACTCTTGTTCATACTGAACAAAGAAAAGCTCAAGATCGTATTATTGAGGTAGGAGTAAAACCATCTATTTCAAATAGTAAGGGTGAAGAAACTGCGCCAGTCAACGAAGTTCCGGAATTCAAAGGAGGGGTCAACTTTGTAGAAGCATCGGTTAATGGAGTCCCTGAATTCAAGGGAGGTGCTAACTTTATTGAAGGAGCAGTTAACGACATTTCAGATTACACAGGGAAACTAGCGACTGTAGGAAATCAAGTAGCACCAATCGCTGAGAAATCTGACTTTAAAGACGAGGTAAATACGGGAACAACTCAAGATAGTAAACTTCCAGAGGATAAAGTTGCTCCAGCAACAGTAGGAAATCAGGAAGAACCAGTTCGTGAGAAGGTAGAGCATCCAGTACAGAACATATCTAATAACCAGGCTACAGAAAGAAAGGCTTCAGCAGTCAAAGAAGATCAAAATAGCTTACCAGAAACTGGTGAGAGAGAATCTGATACAGCCATCTTCTTAGCAGGTGTTAGTTTGGCCTTGTCAGCAGCACTATTGACTGCAAAACGCAAAGAAGATTAGACTTTATTTCTAAACTATTTTTATTTGCATAGATTGATCGAGGATTAAAAATTGAATCGATAAATGAATAGGTATACTAGATATAAAGCCTCAAGTTGAGGAGAAAATACAGTAGATTCTTGCATGATAAAACGCATCGTATTAAGGTTTTGTGTACCTAATAGGATGCGTTTTTCTAATTTTATAGTAGATTGAAATAGAAGATGAACAAATTGATTAGTTTATACTCAATTAAAATCAAAAATCAAAAAGCAAACCAGCCGTAAGCTATACTTGAGTACGGTAAGGCGACGCTGACGTGGTTTGAAGAGATTTTCGAAGAGTATTAGGTGTGAAAAACCACCCAAATGGGTGGAAAAGAGTCATAAAATATCTTTATTTGATAGTACTAAGCAAGTCTTCCGCTTGTTTTTCAAGTGAGTTTAGAACTGTTTCTTCAAGAACCAATTTTCCATCTGCCCAAGCAGAGTCATTAACACGTGCAGCAGTGAAATCACCAACTACTTGTGTACGGATAAATGGCAAGAGGTCTTTGTAAATAGCGAAGAGTTGATCGTGACCTGCATTAGCTACAGATGATACGGTGACAAACTTGTCTTGAAGGGCAGAAGCGCCACGTGTATCAGATAAGTCAAGGGCACGAGATAGCCAATCAAGCAAGTTTTTCACTGTTCCAGGGATAGAGAAATTGTAGACTGGAGAGAAGATCCAGATAGCATCCGCAGCTAGAACCTCTTCACGAGCAGCAGCTACAGCTGTATGAGTTGGAACTTCCAAATCTTGGCTGAAGAGAGGAAAGGCTGAATAATCAAGGTAGCTAACTTCTGCTTTACCAGCAAGTGTTTTCTCAGCTTCGAGCGCCATTTGGTGGTTGAAAGAGCCTTGACGTAGTGATCCGATGATAAATAATACTTTTTTAGACATGATGTGTCTCCTTTTTCTTAAATTTCCGAGAACTCTCTCGATGTTATAAAATATATTACAACAAAACAAAGGGACTTGCAAGAAATCTGCTCAGAGTTTATTTGAAAATTATAAAATTGATGAAATTCTAGTCACTTGCTACTAGAAAAGTAAGAACTGCTTACTTTGGATTCTGGTTTGCTTTGAAGGGAGAAATAAAATGTGATTGTTCTTGTATTCACTTGTAATAAAGCCCAATAGATGGTAAAATAGACGAGTGAAAAAAAGACAAAACAAAGCAAAAAATAATCTACTGTGGCAGTATGGTCTAGGGATGACGATTTTGTTTGTGGTTATCAGTGCTTCCTTTCTGTATCTAGTGTTTCTGAGTATGAAACCTTATCAAACAGCTAAAAATGAAGGAGAAAAATTAGCTCAACAGTATGCAGGATTAGAGCAGGCTGATCAGGTTGACTTATACAATGGCTTGGAATCTTATTATAGTGTTCTTGGTCGTAATAAACAGCAAGAATCGCTTGCTGTCCTGATTGATAAAGATGACCATAAGATTTACGTTTATCAGCTAAATCAGGGTATTTCACAAGAAAAAGCAGAAGCTCTTTCTAAGGAAAAAGGAGCTGGCGAGATTGACAAGATTACCTTTGGCCGTTATCAAGAAAAGCCAATCTGGGAAGTCAAGTCAGGCTCTGATTTTTATCTAGTAGATTTTGAAACAGGAGCATTGGTCAATAAGGAGGGCCTATGAAACTATCCAAGCGTGTTTTAGAAATGGAAGAAAGTGTCACTTTAGCTAGTGATGCGAGAGCAAAAAAATTAAAAGCTCAAGGTAAGGATGTCCTTTTCTTGACCTTGGGACAACCAGATTTTCACACCCCTGAAAATATTCAGGATGCAGCAGTTAAAGCTATTCGAGAAGGACAGGCTTCCTTCTATACAGTAGCTTCAGGTCTACCAGAATTAAAAGCTGCAGTGAATACCTACTTCGAGCGCTACTATGGCTATTCTGTCGCAAGTAATGAGGTTACCTTTGCTACAGGTGCCAAGTTTTCCCTCTATACCTTCTTTATGGCTGTAATCAATCCTTTAGATGAGGTTATTATTCCAACTCCATACTGGGTTAGTTATGGAGATCAGGTCAAGATGGCAGAAGGGATTCCAGTCTTTGTTCAAGCTAAAGAAGACAATGATTTTAAAGTCACGGTGGATCAACTAGAACTAGTTAGGACAGATAAGACAAAGGTTTTGGTTCTCAATTCACCATCTAATCCGACTGGTATGATTTATACTCGTGAAGAATTACTAGCTATCGGAAATTGGGCAGTTGAGCATGACATTCTGATTTTAGCTGATGATATATACGGTCGCCTTGTTTATAATGGAAATGAATTTGTTCCAATCTCAAGTCTATCAGAAGCAATTCGTAAGCAAACCATTGTCATTAACGGTGTATCAAAAGCTTATGCCATGACAGGTTGGCGGGTAGGTTATGCAGTGGGTGATCCAGAAATCATTGCTGCTATGAGCAAATTGACAGGTCAAACAACTTCTAACCTAACTGCTGTTTCACAATATGCGGCTATTGAAGCCTTAACAGGACCACAGGATTCTGTTGATATCATGCGTCAGGCTTTTGAGGAGCGTCTCAATACCATTTATCCGCTATTATGTGAGGTCCCTGGTTTTGAAGTCGTTAAGCCACAAGGAGCCTTCTATCTCTTCCCAAATGTTAAAAAAGCCATGGAGATGAAAGGTTATACGGATGTTACTGACTTTACAACAGCTATTCTTGAGGAAGTTGGTTTGGCACTCATAACAGGAGCAGGATTCGGAGCGCCAGAAAATGTACGCCTCAGCTATGCGACGGACCTAGACACGCTTAAAGAAGCTGTTAAACGCTTGAAAGCATTTATGGAAAAATAAAAAAAGAAAAAGATAAGGAAAAATAATGACAAAACGTGTAACGATTATTGATGTAAAAGACTATGTTGGTCAAGAAGTGACGATTGGTGCTTGGGTTGCCAACAAATCAGGAAAAGGAAAAATCGCTTTCTTGCAATTGCGTGATGGAACAGCCTTTTTCCAAGGTGTAGCCTTTAAACCAAACTTTGTAGAAAAATTTGGTGAAGAAGTAGGAGCTGAAAAGTTTGATGTCATCAAACGCTTGAGCCAAGAAACTTCTGTTTATGTGACAGGGATTGTCAAAGAAGACGAACGTTCTAAGTTTGGTTATGAGCTTGATATCACAGATATCGAAGTGATTGGTGAATCTCAAGACTACCCAATTACACCAAAAGAACACGGAACAGACTTCTTGATGGACAACCGTCACTTGTGGCTCCGTTCTCGTAAGCAAGTAGCGGTGATGCAAATCCGTAACGCTATCATCTATGCGACTTATGAGTTCTTCGACAAGAACGGCTTCATGAAATTTGATAGCCCAATTCTTTCAGGAAATGCGGCAGAAGATTCAACAGAACTTTTTGAAACAGACTACTTCGGAACTCCAGCCTACTTGAGCCAATCAGGTCAGCTTTACCTAGAAGCAGGTGCGATGGCTCTTGGTCGTGTCTTTGACTTTGGTCCAGTATTCCGTGCTGAAAAATCAAAAACACGCCGTCACTTGACTGAGTTCTGGATGATGGACGCAGAGTACTCCTACTTGACACACGATGAGTCACTTGACTTGCAAGAAGCTTATGTAAAAGCTCTTCTTCAAGGTGTTCTTGACCGTGCGCCTCAAGCCTTGGAAACATTGGAACGTGATACAGAACTCTTGAAACGCTACATTGCAGAGCCATTCAAACGCATCACTTACGATCAAGCCATTGACCTTTTGCAAGAACATGAAAATGATGAAGATGCTGACTACGAGCATCTTGAGCATGGCGATGACTTTGGTTCACCACACGAAACATGGATTTCAAACCACTTTGGTGTGCCAACATTTGTCATGAACTACCCAGCAGCCATCAAGGCCTTCTACATGAAACCAGTCCCTGGAAATCCAGAGCGCGTGCTCTGTGCAGACTTGCTTGCACCAGAAGGATATGGAGAAATCATCGGTGGATCTACGCGTGAGGAAGACTATGATGCATTAGTTGCTAAGATGGATGAACTTGGCATGGATCGTACAGAGTATGAATTTTACCTTGACCTTCGTAAATACGGTACTGTACCACACGGTGGCTTTGGTATCGGTATTGAACGTATGGTAACCTTCGCAGCAGGAACAAAACACATCCGTGAAGCTATTCCATTCCCACGTATGTTGCACCGTATTAAACCATAAGAACAGGAAAACGCCCATGTGGCGTTTTTTCGAATTCCAGAGTTTTTACTTGCGTAAAAAAATGTTTTCTAGTATAATAGTTTATTGTGAGCGAACCTCACTTACCCCTTGCAAAGTCTTGGGGTCATTAGACCAAAAGGAGGAACATATCAATGGCTAAATACGAAATTCTTTATATCATTCGTCCAAACATTGAAGAAGAAGCTAAAAACGCTTTGGTAGCACGTTTTGATTCTATCTTGACTGACAACGGTGCAACTGTTGTTGAATCAAAAGATTGGGAAAAACGTCGTCTTGCATACGAAATCCAAGATTTCCGTGAAGGACTTTACCACATCGTTAACGTTGAAGCAAACGACGATGCAGCTCTTAAAGAGTTTGACCGTCTTTCAAAAATCAACGCTGACATTCTTCGTCACATGATCGTCAAACTTGACGCGTAAGAAGGTAGATTATGATTAACAATGTTGTACTTGTAGGGCGTATGACACGTGACGCTGAGTTGCGTTATACCCCATCAAATGTAGCAGTTGCGACTTTTACTCTTGCAGTAAACCGTACATTTAAGAGTCAAAATGGCGAACGTGAGGCTGATTTTATCAATGTCGTTATGTGGCGCCAACAGGCTGAAAATCTTGCTAACTGGGCTAAAAAAGGCTCTCTTGTCGGGATGACAGGTCGTATTCAGACTCGTAGTTACGATAACCAGCAAGGACAACGTGTCTACGTGACAGAAGTCGTAGCTGAGAATTTCCAAATGTTGGAAAGCCGTAGTGTTCGTGAAGGACAAAGTGGTGGAGCTTATTCTGCACCAACTGCTAGTCATGCAGCACCTACAAATTCAGTACCTGACTTTTCACGTGATGAAAATCCATTTGGATCAACCAATCCATTGGATATTTCAGATGATGATTTACCATTCTAATGGACAATTAATACTATAAAGGAGAAAAAACATGGCTCAACAACGTCGTGGCGGATTCAAACGCCGTAAAAAAGTTGATTACATCGCAGCAAACAAAATTGAATATGTTGATTACAAAGATACTGAGCTTCTTAGCCGTTTCGTTTCAGAACGTGGGAAAATCCTTCCTCGTCGTGTAACAGGAACTTCAGCTAAAAACCAACGTAAAGTAACAACAGCTATCAAACGCGCTCGCGTAATGGCTTTGATGCCTTTCGTAAACGAAGATTAAAAAAGAGGTCCAGCGGACCTCTTTTTCAGACCCGAGTGGGTCTTTTTTTCACGAGACTTGAAATGAAAGAGCGAGTTGGGGTCCAGTGGACCTCTTTTTCAGACCCCCAATGGGTCTTTTTTTCATGAGTTCTGGAATGAGAAGTCGAGTTGAATTTGGCTGGACTTTTTCATAAACATGTCTCTTTTCTCATCCAAGGACTTAGAATAAAACTGGAAACTTTTTGAAAATAGGGGATTTAGCTACTTTATGGTATAATGGAAAGAGTTAGATTGAAAGAGGTAGTGAGATGGATGCGAAATTAAGATATAAGGCAAAGAAAATTAAGATTGTCTTTTTTGATATTGATGATACATTGCGAAATTCTAAGACTGGTTTTATTCCAGCTTCAATCCCAATTGTTTTTAAGCAATTACGTGAGAAAGGAATTTTGACAGGTATTGCTTCTGGACGAGGGATTTTTGGTGTCGTTCCAGAGATTCGTGAGCTCAAGCCTGACTTTTTTGTAACCTTAAATGGTGGCTATATTGAAGATAAAAAAGGTCAGGTCATTTATCAGCATCAGATTGAGAAGTCAGATGTTGAGGAGTATATCTCTTGGGCCAAGCAAGAGGGAATTGAGTATGGTTTGGTTGGGAGTCATGATGCCAAGTTGTCGACTCGCACCGATATGATTAGTGAGGCTATCAATCCAATTTATCCCGACTTAGATGTAGACCCAGATTTCCATGAAAAAGAAGTTATCTATCAGATGTGGACTTTTGAAGATAAGGGGGATGATTTGTGCTTGCCTGAGAGTCTCTCAGATAAACTTCGTATGGTTCGTTGGCATCAACATTCGTCTGATATTGTACCGATTTCAGGCTCCAAAGCGACGGGTGTGGAAAAGGTTGTGGAACACCTTGGCTTGAAACCAGAGAACGTCATGGTCTTTGGAGATGGGCTGAATGACTTGGAACTCTTTGATTATGCTGGAATCAGCGTTGCCATGGGAATTTCTCATGATAAAATCAAAGAAAAAGCAGATTATATTACAAAAACATTAGAAGAAGATGGCATTTTTGATGCCTTAGAAGGATTTGGTATGGTAGAAAAAGAATTGCATTTCCCACAAGTAGACATTGAAACAGTAGAAGGTCCTCTTGCGACCATTAAAACAAATCATGGAGACTTGCGCATCAAGCTCTTCCCTGAACAGGCTCCCAAAACAGTAGCCAACTTTGTTGCTCTGTCAAAAGATGGTTACTATGATGGTGTCATTTTCCATCGTATTATCAAGGACTTTATGATTCAAGGTGGAGACCCAACTGGAACTGGTATGGGTGGCGAGTCAATCTACGGCGAATCATTTGAGGATGAATTCTCAGAAGAACTTTACAATATCCGTGGTGCCCTTTCTATGGCCAATGCTGGTCCAAATACCAACGGCAGCCAGTTCTTTATCGTGCAAAATCAACACCTGCCTTATTCTAAGAAAGAAATTGCTCGTGGTGGTTGGCCAGAACCGATTGCGGAAATCTATGCCAACCAAGGAGGAACTCCTCACCTAGACCGTCGACACACTGTTTTTGGTCAGCTAGCTGATGAAGCTTCTTATGCTGTCTTGGACGCCATTGCAGCTGTTGAGACAGGGGCTATGGACAAGCCAGTTGAAGATGTTGTGATTGAAACAATTGAAATCGAGGACTAAGATGAAAATCGGTGATAAGCTAAAGGGGCGTATTACAGGGATTCAGCCCTACGGTGCCTTTGTTGAGCTAGAGACGGGTGATACGGGGCTGATTCACATTTCAGAGATTCGGACAGGCTTTATTGAAAATATTCATGAAGCCTTGAAAGTCGATGAAGAGGTTCAAGTTCAAGTAGTGGATTTAGATGAATTTACAGGAAAAGCCAGCCTTTCTATCCGCACTTTGGAGGAAGAAAAGCACCAGTTTCCGAGACGGCGACGCTTTTCAAGCGACCGTTTTAACTACGGCTTCGCACCTCTCAAACGAATGATGCCAATTTGGACCAAGGAAGCCCTTCAACATTTGAAGAATCAGAAGCACTAGTTAGAAATCTCTATCTTTTGTAATGTTAATATAAATTTGCTATAATAAGACCATGGAAGAAGAACAATTATTAAAATCAGGAGAGCGTATTAACCAGCTCTTTTCGACAGATATTAAAATCATTCAAAATAGAGAGGTTTTTAGCTATTCGGTGGATAGTGTTCTCTTGTCACGCTTTCCACGTTTCCCTAAGAAGGGATTGATTGTGGATTTCTGCGCTGGGAATGGAGCAGTAGGGCTTTTTGCCAGCACTCGTACCCAGGCACAGATTTTGGCTGTTGAGATTCAGGAGCGTTTGGCGGATATGGCTGAACGCTCTGTCCGTTTGAATTCTTTGGAAGAGCAGATGGAAGTCATCTGTGATGATTTGAAAAATATGCCTTCTCGTATACAGGGAAGTAAGGTGGATATGATTTTGTGTAATCCGCCCTATTTCAAGGTGGACCCTCATTCTAATCTGAACGAGAGTGAACATTATCTCTTGGCGCGCCATGAAATCACGACCAATTTGCAGGAAATCTGTCGTAGTGCTCAGAGTATTCTCAAGTCTAATGGGCGTTTGGCCATGGTTCATCGTCCTGATCGACTTTTAGATATCTTGGACAGCTTGCAACGACATAATTTAGCACCTAAGCGTCTGCAATTTGTCTATCCAAAAAAGGAAAAGGAAGCTAATATGCTCTTGATTGAGGCTATCAAGGATGGCTCGACAAGTGGCTTTAAGGTCTTGCCACCTCTCATTGTCCACAATGATGATGGTTCTTATACGCCGGAATTCGAAGAGATTTATTATGGATCATAAGGCTTACATGTACGTGCTGGAGTGTCGTGATGGATCTTACTATACAGGCTATACGACTGATGTGAAAAGACGCCTCGCTGTCCACAATAGTGGGAAGGGAGCCAAATACACACGAGCACGCTTGCCAGTCAAACTTATCTATGCTCAAGGTTTTGCCAGTAAGGAAGAAGCCATGTCGGCTGAAGCCCTTCTCAAGCGTAAGAAGAGACCACAGAAGGAGCAATTTTTATCTGAAAATCAAGATAGAAATTTACTTAGTTATTTTGAACAATTGTGAGGAGTCCTTTGACTCCTCTTACTTTTGTCAAAAAGCGAAAAAAATGCTACAATAAAGAGAATAAAGAAACGAGGTATTATCATGTCTAAGATTCTAGTATTTGGTCACCAAAATCCAGACTCAGATGCCATCGGGTCATCTGTAGCCTTTGCCTACCTTGCAAAGGAAGCTTACGGTTTGGATACGGAAGCTGTTGCCCTTGGAACTCCAAATGAAGAAACAGCCTTTGTCTTGAACTATTTTGGTGTAGAAGCACCGCGTGTTATCACTTCTGCCAAAGCAGAAGGTGCAGAGCAAGTTATCCTGACTGACCACAATGAATTCCAACAATCTGTATCAGATATCGCTGAAGTAGAAGTTTATGGTGTTGTAGACCACCACCGTGTGGCTAACTTTGAAACTGCAAGCCCACTTTACATGCG
>CAUOWW010000020.1:0-24664 GCA_963508345.1 uncultured bacterium | reverse complement strand
TTGCGCCAGGAGAGATTGTCTTGGTTCCGACAGGGGTTAAGGCTTATATGCAACCAACTGAGGTTCTCTACCTCTATGATCGTTCTTCAAATCCTCGTAAGAAGGGTTTGGTCTTGATTAATTCAGTTGGTGTCATTGATGGGGATTATTATGGAAATCCTGGAAATGAAGGGCATATTTTTGCACAGATGAAGAACATCACAGACCAAGAGGTTGTTCTTGAAGTTGGTGAACGTGTAGTCCAGGCTGTCTTTGCTCCTTTCTTAATTGCAGATGGAGATGCGGCTGATGGTGTACGGACAGGTGGATTTGGATCGACAGGGGGGCACTAGAATGAAGATTATCTTTGTACGTCATGGGGAGCCAGATTATCGTGAGGTAGAGGAGCGTTCTTATACGGGATTTGGGATAGATTTGGCGCCCTTGTCTGATAAGGGACGGCAGCAAGCTCAGGAACTGAGCACCAATCTTTTACTCCCTTCAGCTGAAATAATCATATCTTCTGCAGTCACAAGAGCTTTAGAAACGGCTTATTATGTGGTTTGTACTACGGGTCTTCCTTTAAGAGTGGAGCCTTTATTACATGAATGGCAGGTCTATGAAAGTGGCACAGATAATTTTGAAAAAGCTCGTACTATGTTTCTAGAAAATAATGGGGAGTTACTTCCTAATAGTCCTATTCAATATGAGACAGCTACGGGAATGAAATCTCGGTTTATAGAATGTATGGATAAGTATCGAGATTACCAGACCGTGATAGTGGTAACTCACAACATGCTCATGCGCCAGTTTGTGCCAAATGAGAAGATTGATTTTTGCCAAGTGATTGAGTGTGAGTTAGAGATATAGAAAGAGGTTTATCATCGCAAAGAAAAAAGCGACATTTGTATGTCAAAATTGTGGGTATAATTCCCCTAAATATCTAGGGCGTTGTCCTAACTGTGGGTCTTGGTCTTCTTTTGTAGAAGAGGTTGAGGTTGCCGAGGTCAAGAATGCGCGTGTGTCCTTGACAGGTGAGAAAACCAAGCCCATGAAACTGGCTGAGGTGACTTCCATCAATGTCAATCGAACCAAGACGGAGATGGAGGAATTCAACCGTGTACTTGGAGGCGGAGTGGTACCAGGAAGTCTCGTCCTCATAGGTGGGGATCCTGGGATTGGGAAATCAACGCTTCTCCTACAAGTCTCAACCCAGCTGTCTCAAGTTGGGACTGTTCTCTACGTCAGTGGGGAGGAGTCTGCCCAGCAGATTAAACTACGTGCAGAGCGTTTGGGTGATATTGATAGCGAGTTTTATCTCTATGCAGAGACCAATATGCAGAGTGTTCGAGCTGAGGTGGAGCGCATCCAACCAGACTTCCTCATTATTGACTCCATTCAGACTATTATGTCTCCTGAGATTTCAGGGGTGCAGGGGTCTGTTTCTCAAGTGCGTGAGGTGACGGCTGAACTTATGCAGCTGGCTAAGACCAATAACATTGCCATCTTTATCGTAGGTCATGTGACCAAGGAAGGAACCTTGGCTGGTCCTCGTATGCTAGAGCATATGGTGGATACGGTGCTTTACTTTGAAGGAGAGCGCCACCATACCTTTCGTATTTTAAGAGCGGTCAAAAACCGTTTTGGTTCCACTAATGAGATTGGGATTTTTGAGATGCAGTCAGGTGGCTTGGTTGAGGTGCTCAATCCGAGTCAGGTTTTCCTAGAGGAGCGTTTGGACGGGGCAACTGGTTCGTCAATCGTTGTGACCATGGAAGGGACGCGTCCGATTTTGGCGGAGGTTCAGGCTTTGGTGACACCGACCATGTTTGGAAATGCCAAGCGTACAACGACAGGACTTGACTTTAATCGTGCTAGCTTGATTATGGCTGTTTTGGAAAAACGAGCAGGTCTTCTCTTACAAAATCAGGATGCTTACCTCAAATCTGCTGGCGGTGTTAAATTGGATGAACCTGCTATTGACTTGGCCGTTGCAGTTGCCATTGCTTCGAGCTACAAGGACAAGCCAACCAATCCTCAGGAATGTTTTGTTGGGGAGCTTGGTTTGACAGGAGAGATTCGGCGCGTGAATCGTATCGAACAGCGCATTAATGAAGCTGCTAAACTGGGTTTTACTAAGATTTATGTACCTAAGAATTCCTTGACAGGAATCACTCCGCCTAAGGAAATACAGGTCATTGGGGTGACAACGATTCAGGAAGTTTTGAAAAAGGTTTTTGCTTAATCTGTGACAAATCCTCTTAAAAATGATAAGATAGGAGAAATATTTGACTATCAAATTTTCAAGGAGGGAATCGTGTCGTATTTTGAACAGTTTATGCAAGCCAATCAGGCTTATGTTGCCCTACATGGGCAGTTAAATCTGCCACTTAAACCCAAAACTAGAGTAGCCATTGTGACCTGTATGGATTCTCGTTTACACGTTGCCCAAGCTTTGGGACTTGCTCTTGGGGATGCTCACATCTTGCGGAATGCAGGTGGTCGAGTGACAGAAGACATGATTCGGTCGCTAGTTATTTCCCAACAACAAATGGGGACAAGAGAGATTGTGGTGTTGCACCATACAGACTGTGGTGCTCAGACTTTTGAAAATGGACCTTTTCAGGAGTATTTAAAAGAGGAACTAGGTGTCGATGTGTCAGACCAGGACTTCTTACCCTTCCAAGATATAGAGGAGAGTGTGCGAGAGGATATGCAACTCCTTATCGAATCTCCCCTAATACCAGACGATGTCATTATCTCTGGTGCTATTTACGATGTGGATACAGGAAGTATGACAGTCGTAGAATTATAAATACTTCATTTAGAAAGAAAGTGTATGAAGAGAAACAGCATTTTATTTATTTTTATCTTATTGCTATGTATTGGTTTACAGTATGAAACCATCTACTATACGGATGGTTCGATGTCAGCTGCGGAATATGGACTAATGGGAGTTTCTATCTTTCTAGCTCTCTTTTACATGATTCCGGCTCTTTATTTCCTCTTCCGTATTGGGAAAAAATGGGAATTGCCAAAGAATGCCTTGATTTTGTCTTTATTGGGTGGGATGTTCCTTTCAGGCTGGTTGTCTAGCTTTGCGAATACCTATATCCATGATTTGCTGGGCGTTCTTTTCCCAGATAGTGCATTTTTAAATGCCTTTGAAAGTGCTATTGTGGCTCCTTTGGTAGAAGAGCCCTTGAAATTGTTGCCACTTGTCTTTGTTTTGGCTTTGATTCCTGTGCGAAAATTAAAATCTTTATTTTTACTTGGGATTGCTTCTGGTTTGGGATTCCAAATGATTGAGGATATTGGCTATATTCGTACGGATTTGCCAGAGGGATTTGACTTCACTATTTCGAGAATTTTAGAGCGTATCATCTCAGGAATTGCCTCTCACTGGACTTTTTCAGGTTTGGCTGTAGTAGGTGTTTACTTGCTTTACAGAGCCTATAAAGGACAGAAGGTTGGCAAGAAACAGGGGCTTATTTTCCTAGGTTTAGCTTTGGGAACTCACTTCCTGTTTAACTCTCCTTTTGTGGAGTTGGAGACAGAGTTGCCATTAGCGATTCCGATGGTTACGGCTATTACTCTTTATGGTTTTTATCAGGCTTATCGCTTTGTTGAGAAGAACGATGAGATAATGAACTAGAATATTTTTCAAAAGAATGATGTAGGGACACAAATATGTTGCCCTTCTTTTATTTTTGATTGAAAAATAGTGCAAAAAGAGCTACAATGGTAAATGGAAAATCTTGTGAAAAGCACAAGCGATACATATATACCGGAGGAAATCATGTCTTTTTCTGATTTAAAGCTGTTTGCCCTTTCTTCTAATAAAGAATTGGCAGAACGTGTGGCGCAGGAGATTGGGATAGAGTTGGGGAAATCAAGTGTTCGCCAATTTTCAGATGGAGAGATTCAGGTCAACATCGAAGAATCAATCCGTGGGAAACACGTCTTTATCCTACAATCAACTAGTTCACCTGTAAATGACAATCTGCTTGAAATTTTGATTATGGTAGATGCTTTGAAGCGTGCGAGTGCAGAATCTGTCAATGTTGTCATGCCTTACTATGGGTATGCACGTCAGGATAGAAAGGCGAGAGCGCGTGAGCCAATCACTTCAAAACTTGTCGCAAATATGCTTGAAGTAGCTGGAGTGGATCGTTTATTGACAATCGACTTGCATGCTGCGCAGATTCAAGGATTCTTTGATATTCCTGTGGATCACTTGATGGGAGCTCCTCTGATTGCGGATTATTTTGAGCGTCGTGGTATGGTTGGTTCTGACTATGTGGTTGTCAGCCCAGACCATGGAGGGGTGACTCGTGCTCGTAAGTTGGCAGAATTTTTGAAAACATCTATCGCTATCATCGATAAACGTCGTAGCGTTGATAAGATGAATACCAGTGAAGTCATGAACATCATCGGTAAGGTTGAAGGCAAGACTTGTATCTTGATTGATGATATGATTGATACCGCTGGAACGATTTGTCATGCGGCAGATGCCCTTGCAGAAGCTGGTGCTGTTGAAGTCTATGCGAGCTGTACACACCCAGTTCTTTCTGGTCCTGCTATGGACAATATCCAAAAATCAGCTATTAAGAAATTGGTTGTTTTGGATACTATCTATCTCCCAGAAGAGCGTTTGATTGATAAGATTGAGCAGATTTCAATCGCTCATCTATTAGGGGATGCTATTGTACGTATCCATGAAAAACGCCCACTTTCTCCACTTTTCAGTATAGAGAAAAAGATTTAATGACCAAGCCTGAGATGATTCTCAGGTTTTTTTTCATCTCTTTTCCGAATAAATAGATAGAAGCATCAAATCTAGTAAATCTAGATTTAAAAATGTGCTATAATGAAAGGAGAGAAAGTATGACATTACGTCATCCGGGCATCAACCCAACTAATGACTTGGTAGCTAAAAAAATCTTTAGTAATCCAGAAATCACTTGTCAATTTATTCGCGATATGCTGGACTTACCAGCCAAAAATGTGACCATTTTGGAGGGAAGCAATATTCATGTCTTGCCTTTCATGCCTTATTCAGCCCAAGATTTCTATACCAGTATAGATGTTTTAGCTGAACTAGATAATGGAACCCAAGTAATCATTGAGATTCAAGTTCATCATCAGAATTTTTTCATCAATCGTCTGTGGGCTTACTTATGCAGCCAGGTCAATCAAAATCTCGAAAAAATTCGTCAACGAGAAGGTGATACACATCAGAGTTACAAACACATCGCACCGGTATATGCTATCGCTATTGTGGACAGCAATTATTTCCAAGATGATTTGGCTTTCCATAGCTTTAGTATGCGCGAGGACACGACAGGTGAGGCTTTAACAATTACAAACAATGGACAAGAAAATCATCTAGTAAAGATGGCTTTCTTAGAACTAAAAAAATATAGAGAAACCAGCAAGGATAGCGTTCGCAAACCGTGGTTGGAGTTTTTCGGCAACAAGCCCTTTACCCAACAACCTGAGCGAGCCATCAGTCAGGCAGACCAACTGCTGGACTACAAGAGCTGGTCCGAGGAGGACAGGAAAATGTTTAGTGAACAACGCAGGCGTGAAGAACAAGCCTTGTTAGCACAGGACTATGCCTTGGAAACCGCTAGGGCTGAGGGGATTGAACGAGGAAAAGTTGAAGGACAAATCTTTACCTTTCTAGATTTAGTACGCCAACATGTTTTAACTTCCGAATTTGCGAGTGAACAATTGGGCATGACCGTCGCTGAGTTTGAGTCACTATTGAAAGAGCATCACAAATAAGAACTAAAAAAATACAGAGAAACCAGCAAAGACAAGGTTCGCAAATCGTGGTTGGATTTTTTTGGGAACAAACCCTTTACCCAAGAATCCGAGCGAGCCATCAGCCAAGCAGATCAACTGCTAGACTACAAGAGCTGGTCCGAGGAGGATAGGAAGATGTTTAGTCAACTACGTATGCGAGAAGAACAGGCATTGTTGGCACAGGATTATGCCTTAGAAACTGCTAGGGCAGAAGGCATTGAACAGGGGTTAGAGCGTGGATTTGAACGTGGTCGCGCAGAGGGTATTGAACAGGGACTGGAGCGTGGGAAAATCTTTACCTTTCTAGATTTAGTACGCCAACATGTTTTAACTTCTGAAGTTGCTAGTGAGCAATTAGGCATGACTGTCGCTGAGTTTGAGTCCTTGCTATGAGCTCACACTTTAGTATAGTAGAAAGTTAATGAAATGGCGAGTTATTTCCAAAATACTTGCCATTTTTGTTTGACATTTGATAGGGGTTATAGGATAATACTATAGAAGTGAGTTCTATCCAACTATCTATGTGGAGTAGATGTGTGGGGGTTGACTCAGGGTTTAAGAAATTTGTGAGATTTTCACTTGGAAGACACGGTATTTGAAGGGTATTTCATCTCACAGAGGTGTTTTTTTTTACCTTTTTTGAAAAAATAGGTTAAAAGTTTAAAAAATTGAAGAAAACCCTTGACAAATCCTGCAAATATTTATATACTGTATGGTAGTAAGATAGTCTTACGAAAAAATATTTTAAAGAAAAATAAAGGAGATAAAACGATGAAAAAAGTTTTATTGACAAGCGCAGTCGCTCTTGCAGCATTTGGTGCTGCACAAGTTGTATCAGCAGATGATACAGTAACTCACAGTGAGGCTAATGTTCAAACATTGCCAACTGCTAAACCTGCAGAAACTGCTAAACCTGCAGCTGATGAGAGAACAGAACCAGATGCAGAAGTTTCTAAACTCTTTGAAGAAGCAGTAGAAGCAGCTAAACGTGGAGAAGAAGCAAGTGGTAAAGTTAATACTACTCAAAATGGTGCTTTGACTATTGATGATATTAAAGCTTACCTTGCATCTCAACAATCTGATAATCAAAGAGTTGTTACCGATAGATATGTTAAAATTTATGATAAAGAAGGTAATGAACTAAAATTTGATGGTAAAGCAGTTGAGATTAAGTATGAAAAATCAGCTAAAAGTACTGTTGAAGTTAAAACTAAACGTGGAACATATAAATTAACAGTTCGAGTACAAAATGGTAAAGCAACCCTTTTGGAAATTCCTCAACTAGTAGCTTCTGCTGAAAAACCAGCTGCTCAAGCAGCATGGGTTCAATCAGGTTCTCGCTGGTGGTACAAACACGCTGATGGTTCTTACACAACTAACGGTTGGGAAAAAATCAACGGAACTTGGTACTACTTTGACCAAGCTGGTTGGATGGCAACTGGTTGGGTTAAAGACAATGGTACTTGGTACTATCTAGATGCTTCAGGTGCAATGCAAACTGGTTGGAAATATGTAGGTAGCCACTGGTACTATCTAAATGGTTCAGGTGCATTACTTGTAAATACAACTACTCCTGACGGTTACACTGTAAACGGAAATGGTGAGTTAGTATAATACTAATATATAAATAAGACTAGGAGAACAATCTCCTAGTTTTTTATTGCATTTATTATAGGAAAGGTAGATGGTCTATATAAAAATTGGCTTTTTTGATGTTCAGAGCTATACAAATCCGTTTTTTGAAGTTTTCAAAGTTCCGAAAACCAAAGGCATTTCGTTTGATAAGTTTGATGAGATTATTGGTGGTCTCCAATTTGGCGTTAGAATAGGGTAGTTGAAGGGCGTTGACAATTTTCTCTTTATCTTTGAGGAAGGTTTTAAAGACAGTCTGAAAAAGAGGATGAACTTGCTTAATATTGTTCTCAATAAGTCCGAAAAATTTGTCAGGCTCTTTATTCTGAAAGTGAAAAAGTAAGAGCTGATAGAGATTGTAGTGGTGTTTCAAGTCTTCTGAATAGCTCAAAAGATTATCTAGAATCTCTTTATTGGTTAAGTGCATACGAAAAGTAGGGCGATAAAATCGTTTATCACTCAATTTACGACTATCTTGCTGGATGAGATTCCAGTAGCGCTTGATGGCTTTGTATTCATGGGATTTTCGATGAAACTGATTCATGATTTGGACACGCATACGACTCATAGTCCGACTTAAGTGTTGGACTATGTGAAAAGCCAGCGTCTCTGGGAGCTGGCTGGTAATTTGAGCTTATAGCACTAGTACAAACCATCCGTTAGACGGCTGGTTGTGATTTAGAAGCTAGTTTTTGTCTGGCCTCTTTTATACAACTTTTTACCAATTATTTTTTAATCTAAATTATTAAAGTTGTCTAATTCTATACGTAATTTTGATTCAATATTCTCTAAATTTTTCAAAATATCACTATTATTTTCTTTAATCGTACTTGCAAGTTTTGAAACAAGATACAGTTCATCCTCTATTTTTCCTTTAAGGATTTTAGTTTGATTTTTCGTTTTCATATCTAATTCTTTTTTTATTAGAGAAATTGAAATACTCATAAATACTGAAAGAATAATTAAACAAATCAATGCTAACATAGTAAGTTTTATCCAAAAAGGCAAATTCTTAATCCAAACATAATCATTAAGTGGAGTAAAAAAATTTAAATTACTTTGTTCTAGTATAATTACAGCAGTATACTCAGAAATATATATGATATTAAATAGTAATTTTGTAACTGCTACTATTTTAGTTAGTTCCTTCTTTTTCTTATTTTCAGTTTCAACCTCTACAAATTTAAAAATATTATCAATTACATAGTTTACACCAACCCCAACCCCAATTGTATAAAATGTTTTAATTGAGTCTGATAAATTTGTAACACTTCCCGTACTAATAAGCAGTGTAGGAAAAACAATAAAAAATATAGCCAAAAAATAAATAAATAATCCAAATGGTTCATTTTTATAAGCATTTCTTAAAGTTTTTATTCCTATAATCGTACAAAATATAAAGTACACCAAAAAATATAAACCATAAAATAAAGTAAAGCAAAATTTTTCTGAATTATATATTGTAAGAATAAGAAGAATGAAGAAAATCAAAGTTGCAACTAAAAAAATTTTTTCATATGAACAAATTCTTTTATATTTTTTATTTTTCATAACATAAACCTTTCATTAATGAATGTTTAATTTAAATCGTATATAGAAATTAATTAAATGTCCATATACGATTTAAACTGCATTTCAAATTAAGACACTTCTACTTTAATCCATTACCTATTATATTTAATTTACTACTAAAAAGAGTATTGCTTTTTAGTATATAATCTTCATAACTATAGTATATATAATGTAGCACTTTATTGTTCTCGAATAAGTTTATTATCTTCTCTCAGTATTTTATTAATGTCCATAGTTTTTCCGGAACCATTTTTACCAACAATAACTGATAGGTCTTTTATATTATTAGTGTATGGACTATATTTTTAGTTCCAAGAACGCCATCTTGACTAGCTGGTTTTCCTGTCCATTGTTAGTGATAGTCTTAATCTTTCAATAGCGCCTCAAACTCAGCCACGGTCATTCCCAATTGATGGCTGGCAACCTCGGAAGTCAAAAGACCTTGACGAACGAGATTTACTAGACCTACTTTTAATCCCTCTTCGATACCCTCCGCCCTAGCTGTTTCCAAGGCATAGTCATGAGCCAATAATGCTTGTTCTTCGCGCATACGTAGTTGACTAAACATCTTCCTGTCCTCCTCGGACCAGCTTTTGTAGTCCAGCAGTTGGTCTGCTTGACTGATGGCTCGCTCGGGTGCTTGAGTAAAGGGTTTATTCCCAAAAAACTCCAACCACGGCTTGCGAATGCTATCTTTGCTGGTTTCTCTGTATTTTTAGGTCTTATTTATGATGGTCTTTCAATAGTGACTCAAATTCAGTGACAGTCATCCCCAACTGCTGGCTGGCAATCTCTGCGGTTAAAAGACGTTGACGAACCAGATTTAGTAGCATAGACAAACTACCTTCAACTTTTCCACGCTCCAGTCCCTGTTCAATACCCTCTTCGCGACCACGTTCTAAGCCTTTTTCAATACCTTGTTCAATCCCCTCTGCACGGCCACGTTCCAAACCTTGTTCAATACCTTCGGCTCTAGCTGTTTCCAAGGCATAGTCCTGTGCTAACAAGGCTTGTTCTTCGCGCATACGTAGTTGACTAAACATTTTCCTGTCCTCCTCGGACCAGCTCTTGTAGTCCAGCAGTTGATCTGCTTGGCTGATGGCTCGCTCAGGTTGCTGGGTAAAGGGTTTATTCCTGAAAAACTCCAACCACGGTTTGCGAACCTCGTCTTTGCTGGTTTCTCTGTATTTTTTTAATTCCAAGAACGCCATCTTAACCAGATGGTTTTCTTGACCATTATTTGTACTTGTCTCACAACAACGCCTCAAACTCAGCGACGGTCATGCCTAATTGCTGACTTGCAACCTCAACGGTTAAAAGATGTTGGCGAACCATATCTAAAAAAGCAAGCAGTTTTCCACGTTCAATACCTTTTTCCTCAGCTTGTTCCAAAGCATAGTCCTGTGCTAACAAGGCTTGTTCTTCACGTCTGCGTTGTTCACTAAACATTTTCCTATCCTCCTCGGACCAGCTCTTGTAGTCTAGCAATTGATCTGCTTGGCTGATGGCTCGCTCGGGTTCTTGGGTAAAGGGTTTATTCCCGAAAAACTCCAACCATGGTTTACGAACCTCATCTTTGCTGGTTTCTCTGTATTTTTTTAATTCCAAGAACGCCATCTTGACCAGATGGTTTTCGTGTCCGTTATTGGTGATAGTTAAGACCTCACCTGTCGTGTCTTCTCGCATACTAAAACTATGAAAAGCCAAGTCATCTGAGAAGTAATTGCTATCCACAATTGCGATAGCATATACTGGTGCGATATGCTTGTAACTTTGATGAGTATTGCCTTCTTGCTGGCGAATTTTTTCTAGGTTTTGATTGACTTGACTGCACAGGTAAGCCCACAAACGATTGATAAAAAAATTCTGATGATGGACTTGTATTTCGATAATAACCTGAGTGCCGTTATCCAATTCCGCCAAGACGTCTATACTGGTATAGAAATCCTGTGCCGAGTACGGCAGGGAAGGTAAGACATGAATATTGCTTCCCTCCAAAATGGTCACATTTTTGGCTGGCAAGTCCAGCATATCGCGGATAAATTGACAAGTGATTTCTGGGTTGCTAAAGATTTTCTTAGCAACCAAGTCATTGGTTGGGCTGATGCCCGGATGACGTAATGTCATACTTTCTCTCCTTTCATTATAGCACATTTTTAAATATAGGTTTACTAGATTTGATGCTTCTATCTATTTATTCGGAAAAAGTATGAAAAATACTTGGTTTGGCTCTTCCCAATGGTATTTTTTGGTGCTTTCCTTTATAATGGGTGTATGGATAAGAAAAAATTATTATTGATTGATGGATCTTCTGTTGCTTTTCGGGCGTTTTTTGCCCTCTATCAGCAGTTGGACCGTTTTAAGAATGCAGCTGGTTTGCATACCAATGCGATTTATGGCTTTCAGTTGATGTTGAGTCACTTGTTGGAACGGGTTGAGCCGAGTCATATTTTGGTGGCTTTTGATGCGGGAAAGACGACCTTCCGTACAGAGATGTATGCGGACTATAAGGGTGGTCGGGCCAAGACTCCTGATGAGTTTCGTGAGCAATTTCCCTTCATTCGTGAGTTGCTGGATCATATGGGGATTCGTCACTATGAGTTGGCTCAGTATGAGGCGGATGATATCATTGGGACACTGGATAAGCTAGCTGAGCAAGATGGTTTTGATATTACCATTGTCAGTGGGGACAAGGATTTGATTCAGCTGACGGATGAGCATACGGTGGTTGAGATTTCCAAGAAAGGTGTGGCTGAGTTTGAGGCTTTTACGCCAGAATATCTTATGGAAAAGATGGGCATTACACCGACGCAGTTTATCGATCTCAAGGCGCTCATGGGTGATAAGTCGGATAATATTCCTGGGGTGACTAAAATCGGTGAAAAGACGGGTATCAAGCTCTTGCTGGAGCATGGTTCGCTCGAGGGAATTTATGAAAATATTGATGGGATGAAGGCTTCTAAGATGAAGGAAAATCTCATCAATGATAAGGAACAGGCCTTTTTGTCTAAAACACTGGCGACCATTGATACCAAGGCGCCGATTGAGATTGGTTTGGAGGATTTGGTCTATAGTGGTCCAGATGTGGAAAATCTTGGGAAATTCTACGATGAGATGGGCTTCAAACAGCTTAAGCAGGCTTTAAATGCATCGTCAGCTGATGTGGCTGAGAGTTTGAACTTTACTATTGTTGACCAAGTCAGTCAAGATATGCTGAGTGAAGAATCTATCTTCCATTTTGAGCTTTTTGGTGAGAATTACCATACGGATGATTTGGTTGGTTTTGCTTGGTCTTGTGGAGATAAGCTCTATGCCACAGACAAGCCTGAGCTGTTGCAAGAGCCTATTTTCAAGGACTTTTTAGAAAAAACACCTCTGAGAGTGTATGACTTTAAGAAGGCTAAAGTTCTCTTGAATCGTTTTGATGTGGATTTGCAGGCACCTGCTTTTGATAGCCGTTTGGCTAAATACCTCCTTTCGACTGTGGAGGACAATGAAATTGCGACTATTGCTAGTCTTTATGGTCAGACTTATTTGGTTGATGATGAAACTTTCTACGGTAAGGGTGTTAAAAAGGCCATTCCTGAACGTGAGAAATTCTTGGAACACTTGGCTCGTAAGCTTGCTGTTTTGGTCGAAACAGAACCTATTTTGCTTGAAAAACTTAGTGAAAATGGTCAGTTAGAGCTTCTTTATGATATGGAGCAACCTTTGGCTTTTGTCCTTGCCAAGATGGAAATTGCTGGGATTAGGGTCAAGAAAGAGACCTTGCTTGAGATGCAGGCTGAAAATGAGCTTGTTATTGAAAAACTGACTCAAGAGATTTACGAGTTGGCTGGTGAGGAGTTTAATATCAATTCGCCTAAGCAGTTGGGCGTGCTTCTCTTTGAAAAATTGGGACTTCCTCTAGAATACACTAAGAAAACCAAGACAGGTTATTCGACTGCAGTGGATGTCTTGGAGCGTTTAGCTCCTATTGCGCCAATTGTTAAGAAAATTCTCGACTACCGTCAGATTTCTAAGATTCAATCCACTTATGTAATTGGCTTGCAGGACTGGATTTTGGCTGATGGCAAGATTCATACTCGATATGTGCAGGATTTGACCCAGACAGGGCGTCTGTCTAGTGTGGATCCCAACTTGCAAAATATTCCTGTGCGTTTGGAGCAGGGCCGTCTCATTCGGAAGGCTTTTGTACCTGAGTGGGAGGATAGTGTCCTGCTTAGTTCGGACTATTCACAGATTGAATTGCGCGTTTTGGCGCATATTTCTAAGGATGAGCACTTGATTAAGGCTTTCCAAGAGGGAGCGGACATCCATACTTCGACAGCTATGAGGGTCTTTGGCATTGAGCGTCCTGAGGATGTGACTGCAAACGACCGTCGCAATGCCAAGGCAGTTAACTTTGGAGTGGTTTACGGGATTTCAGACTTTGGTTTGTCTAATAATTTGGGCATTAGCCGTAAGGAAGCCAAAGCCTACATTGATACTTACTTTGAACGCTTCCCAGGTATTAAAAACTACATGGATGAAGTGGTGCGTGAGGCGCGTGATAAGGGCTATGTGGAAACTCTCTTCAAGCGTCGTCGTGAGTTGCCAGATATTAATTCGCGTAACTTTAATATTCGTGGTTTTGCGGAGCGGACAGCTATCAACTCACCTATCCAGGGTTCAGCAGCAGATATTCTTAAGATTGCCATGATTCAACTAGACAAGGCCTTGGTTGCAGGTGGTTATCAGACTAAGATGCTTCTACAAGTTCACGATGAAATTGTCCTTGAAGTTCCTAAATCTGAATTAGCAGAGATGAAAAAATTAGTCAAACAAACTATGGAAGAAGCTATTCAACTCAGTGTTCCTCTCATCGCAGATGAGAATGAAGGGGCAACCTGGTACGAGGCTAAATAAAAAGGGGGCTAGTCCTCCTTTTTTGTAGTAGAATTATGCAAGCCTTTTCAAAATATGCTATACTGATGAAAAAGGAGGATTTCTATGAGTCAAGAATTTATCAATCCAAGTGATGGCGTGATTCGTCAGTATCTAGCAACGAGTAAAACCCTTGCTGTTGTGGGTTTGTCAGACCGTGAGGAAACAACCAGCAATCGAGTGACCAAGGAAATGCAGGATCGGGGTTATAAAATTATTCCAGTCAATCCCAAGGCGGCAGGTGGCGAAATCTTAGGTGAAAAGGCTTATGCCAGCCTAGCTGAGATTCCTTTTCCTGTAGATATTGTTAATGTTTACCGTCGCAGTGAGTTTTTGCCAGATGTGGCGCGTGATTTTCTCAAGGCTGATGCTAAGATTTTTTGGGCGCAGCTAGGACTTGAAAATCTAGAAGCGGAAGAGATTTTGCGTTCTGGTGGATGCGATGACATCGTGATGAATCGTTGTATCAAGAGAGAACATTCACGCTTGATTGAGGAAGCATAAGAAAAGGTAGCTGGAGGGCTACCTTTTGTGTTATACTCAATGAAAATCAAAGAGCAAACTAGCCGCAGGCTGCTCAAAACACAGTTTTGAGGTTGTGGATAGAACTGACGAAGTCAGTAACCATACCTACGGCAAGGCGACGTTGACGTGGTTTGAAGAAATTTTCGAAGAGTATTAGAAAATGCCGATAAGGGTCTGCATTCCAAGACTAGTGAGGATGATGGCAATCCAGCAAATGGCTCCGAGAATAATGGATTTTCCGCTGGATTTGACCATAGCGACCAGATTTGTTTTGAGACCGATGGAACTCATGGCCATGATAATGAGGAATTTGGAGAGTTGTTTGAGTGGGGTAAAGAAACTGCTGGACACACCGATAGAGGTCAGTAAGGTGGTTAGGAGCGATGCAAGGATAAAGTAAAGGATAAAAAGTGGGAAGACTTTTTTCAGTTGAAGGCCTTGCTTATTTTTTTGCTCGCGACTTTGCCAGTAGGAGAGAAAGAGAGTGATGGGGATGATAGCTAGAGTCCGTGTGAGTTTGACAATGGTTGCGGATTCGAGGGTATTGGTCTGGTAGAGACTGTCCCAAGCGCTGGCGGTAGCCGTTACAGAGGAAGTATCATTGACCGCAGTTCCTGCAAAGAGGGCGAAGCCTTCATTGGATAGATGAAGCCAGGTACCTAGCGTTGGAAATATGAGCGCAGCCAAGACATTGAAGAAAAAGATAACGGAGATGGCTTGGGCTACTTCCTTTTCCTTGGCATGGATAACGGGCGCTGTCGCTGCAATGGCAGAGCCCCCACAGATGGAAGAACCTACTCCAATCAAGGTAGCCAGTTTTGTATCCAGTGCAAAGAAGCGCTGGAAGAGGTAGGCAATAATCAAGGCTATTGAAATGGTGGACAGGATGACAGGGAGTGAAGATTGCCCAACTGCGAAGACTTGCGAGATATTGAGACCAAAACCAAGCAAGATAACGGCATACTGGAGTAATTTCTTGGAACTAAAGGTCAATCCAGCATCCAGTTGTTTATATGACGAGAGAAAGGGATGGAGAAGCATTCCCATGAAAATCGCAAAAACAGGCGCGCCAATAACAGGGAAGAATCCTCCTAAGTACCAAGATATGATTGAAATGAGAAGGCAGGCCAAGATGCCTGCTCCATTTTTTGATAGAAATGACATAAAAACCTCCAAATAGAATCTGTTACCATTATAGACCTGTAAACAGGAAAAGTAAAATAGAAAGTGGGTCCTAATAATTATTTGACAAGTAGTGCTAATTATGTAATAATCTTACAAGAACTGTAACGAAGTCTTGGCAAAAACAAAAATACCAGAGCTCCACCTCTGGTATTTCTTTTTGTCCAGTTACATTAAAACTAAACTCAGGTTATATTTTTTGTCGCGCTTATCTAACCACTTTCTGACTATCCACTCAGAAATGACATTACCGATCTAGTAATCAGTAATGGTGCTAGAATAGTTGTAACGAAGATTATCAAAACCTCAATACTCGTCGAAAATCTCATGATACGTTGTCATCTTCGGCTTACCTAACTTTAGTTATGCTTTCACCTTGATTCCTAGTCTCATGAGATTTTCATTGAGTATTCTAAAAACATAGTGTTGTGATGAATTTAAATTAACATACTTCAATTTGTTATGCTAGCGTTATTCTATCATGTATTTTTGCGGTCGGGGGGCTTTTGTAGTATAATAGAGATACGTTTTGAAAGTAGGAGGTATCTATGGACTTAACTAAGCGCTTTAATAAACAGTTAGATAAGATTCAAGTCTCGTTGATTCGTCAGTTTGACCAGGCTATTTCGGAGATTCCTGGGGTCTTGCGTTTGACCTTGGGGGAACCTGATTTTACAACGCCAGATCATGTCAAGGAGGCGGCCAAGCGAGCGATTGACCAGAACCAATCCTACTATACAGGGATGAGTGGTCTGCTGACTTTACGTCAGGCAGCCAGTGAATTTGTTAAGGAAAAGTACCAACTGGACTATGCTCCTGAAAATGAAATCTTGGTTACAATTGGGGCGACAGAGGCATTGTCTGCTACTTTGACAGCTATTTTGGAAGAGGGAGACAAGGTGCTCTTGCCAGCTCCTGCTTATCCAGGTTATGAACCGATTGTCAATCTAGTTGGGGCAGAGGTTGTCGAGATTGACACAACTGAAAATGGGTTTATCTTGACTCCTGAGATGTTGGAGAAGGCCATTTTGGAGCAGGGTGACAAGCTCAAGGCGGTTATCCTCAACTATCCAGCCAATCCGACAGGAATTACCTATAGTCGGGAGCAGTTGGAGACCTTGGCAGACGTTTTACGCAAGTATGAGATTTTCGTTGTCTGTGATGAGGTCTACTCAGAATTGACCTACACAGGCGAAACCCATGTGTCTCTGGGAACCATGCTGAGAGATCAAGCTATTATTATCAATGGTTTGTCTAAATCGCATGCTATGACAGGTTGGCGTTTGGGTCTGATTTTCGCTCCTGCGGTCTTTACAGCCCAGTTGATCAAGAGTCACCAATATTTAGTTACTGCTGCAAATACCATGGCTCAACATGCTGCGGTAGAAGCCTTGACAGCTGGTAAAAACGATGCGGAGCCTATGAAGAAGGAATACATCCAGCGTCGAGATTACATTATCGAAAAAATGACTGCTCTTGGTTTTGAGATTATCAAACCAGACGGTGCCTTCTATATCTTTGCTAAGATTCCAGAGGGCTACAATCAAGATTCTTTTGCTTTTCTGAAAGATTTTGCTCAGAAGAAGGCCGTTGCTTTTATCCCGGGTGCTGCCTTTGGTCGTTATGGAGAAGGATATGTTCGTCTGTCTTATGCAGCGAGCATGGAGACTATCAAAGAAGCCATGAAACGACTTGAGGAGTATATGAGAGAAGCATGATTCAGTCTATCACGAGTCAAGGCTTGGTGCTCTACAATCGCAACTTTCGTGAGGATGATAAGCTAGTCAAGATTTTTACAGAGCAGGCTGGCAAACGCATGTTTTTTGTCAAACACGCTGGTCAGTCCAAACTGGCACCTGTTATTCAGCCCTTGGTGTTGGCTCGATTTCTCTTGCGAATCAATGATGACGGACTCAGTTACATTGAGGACTATCACGAGGTGATGACCTTTCCCAAGATTAATAGCGATCTCTTTGTCATGGCCTATGCGACCTATGTGGCGGCTCTTGCAGATGCTAGTTTGCAGGATAATCAGCAGGATGCTCCCTTGTTTGCCTTCTTGAGAAAGACCCTAGAGTTGATGGAAGAGGGCTTAGATTATCAAGTTTTGACCAATATTTTTGAAATTCAAATCTTGACCCGTTTTGGAATTAGCCTTAATTTTCATGAGTGTGTCTTTTGCCATCGGATCGGTCAGGCTTTTGATTTTTCTTTCAAATATGGAGCCTGCCTCTGTCCAGATCATTATCATGAGGATGAAAGACGTTGCCATCTCAATCCCAATATTCCTTATCTGCTCAATCAATTTCAAGCCATTGATTTTGAGACCTTGGAGACCATTTCGCTCAAGCCTGAAATCAAGCAAGAGTTACGCCAATTTATGGATCAACTCTACGAAGAGTACGTTGGGATTCACCTAAAATCAAAGAAATTTATTGATTCCCTAGCAGACTGGGGACAATTACTAAAAGAGGAAAAGAAATGAAAAAAATCGCAGTAGATGCTATGGGGGGCGATTACGCACCTCAAGCCATCGTTGAGGGTGTCAATCAAGCCCTGGCTGACTTTTCAGATATTGAGGTTCAACTCTACGGAGATGAAGCTAAAATCAAGCAATATCTGACAGCGACAGAGCGCGTCAGCATTATCCATACGGATGAGAAGATTGATTCAGACGATGAACCTACGAGAGCAATTCGGAAGAAGAAGAATGCCAGTATGGTATTGGCGGCCAAGGCTGTCAAAGAGGGCGAAGCAGATGCTGTTCTTTCGGCTGGGAATACAGGCGCTTTGTTGGCTGCTGGATTCTTCATCGTGGGTCGTATTAAGAACATCGATCGACCTGGACTTATGTCAACATTGCCGACTGTAGATGGGAGAGGTTTTGACATGCTGGACCTCGGTGCTAATGCGGAAAATACAGCTCAGCACCTCCATCAATATGCGGTTCTAGGTTCCTTCTATGCTAAAAATGTTCGTGGCATTGCGCAACCACGTGTTGGCTTGCTCAATAACGGAACAGAGAGTAGTAAGGGCGACCCGCTTCGTAAGGAAACTTATGAATTACTAGCAGCTGATGAAAGTTTGAACTTTATCGGAAACGTGGAAGCGCGTGATTTGATGAATGGCGTTGCGGATGTTGTCGTGGCAGATGGTTTCACGGGAAACGCTGTACTCAAATCCATCGAAGGGACAGCCATGGGAATCATGGGCTTGCTCAAGACCGCTATTACAGGTGGTGGTCTTCGAGCGAAACTAGGTGCCCTCCTTCTCAAGGATAGCCTCAGAGGTTTGAAAAAACAGCTCAACTACTCAGATGTTGGTGGAGCAGTCTTGTTTGGTGTCAAGGCACCGGTTGTCAAGACTCATGGCTCAAGCGATGCCAAGGCTGTTTATAGTACGATCCGCCAGATTCGTACCATGCTAGAAACAGACGTAGTTGCCCAGACTGCGCGTGAATTTTCAGGAGAATAAAAGAGATGACAGAAAAAGAAATTTTTGACCGTATTGTGACCATTATCCAAGAGCGACAGGGAGAAGACTTTGTCGTGACAGAATCCTTGAGTCTGAAAGACGATTTGGATGCTGACTCAGTTGACTTGATGGAGTTTATCTTGACACTGGAAGATGAATTTAATATCGAAATCAGTGATGAGGAAATTGACCAACTCCAAAGTGTAGGAGATGTGGTTAAGATTATTCAAGCAAAATAGCAATCGGAGTTCCAAGGCATTTGCTTTGGAATTTTTCTTTGGTTCAAATGACCGTTTAGGAACAGATTTAGTCTTTCTAGGGACAGTAGAAATCTGAGGACAAATAAGGGATATAATAGAGTTAGAAAAAATCAATCTCCAAAAAGGAGAAAAAAGAAAGGATTTTCACGATGAAAAAATATCTTTATTCTAGTTTGTTAGTTCTTGCAGGAGGCGTTCTCCTAGCAAATACTACTGTGGCCTATGCTGATTCTCCATCAGCAAGTGAGAAAGAAGCGATTGCTCAATTAGTTAATCAAGGCAAGATAAAATCTGAAGAAGCTGATCAAGTAAAATTGATTGGTTTTGAAGATAAAGAAACCCAAGCAGAGGGAAATCAAGAGAAGAAAGCTTTCAATCAATATCGTGATCCGAAAGGAACATGGATGCAAACCGATGGTAAATGGTGGTTTAAATACGGTTCAGGTGGGTATGCTAAAAATTGGGAACAATTAGATGGCAAGTGGTACTATTTTGATGACCAAGGATGGATGAAAGAAAATACTTGGATTCAACCTGATGGTAATTATTACTACTTATCTGCTAGTGGTGCTATGGTCACTGGTTATCAACGTGTGAATGGTACACCATACTTCTTTAGAGACAGTGGTGTATGGGTAGAAAATCGTGGACAGGCACTTGGTGAATATGCCGAGACATTTGTAGGGAAAATTCCATATGTTTGGGGTGGGTCAGATTTGAATAGTGGCGTAGATTGCTCAGGATTTACGATGGCTATTCATGATAAGTTTGATATTAGTATTCCTAGAGTAACCTATGATCAAGCAACAGGAGGAAGTTATGTAAGTAATGGTTCTCAACAAGCTGGAGATTTGATTTTGTATAATAGTGAAGAGACAAATGATCATGTAGGTATTTATGTTGGTGGTGGAAAGGTTGTCCATGCTCCATATCCAGGCCGATATGTTTCTTATATGGATCAATATGGCATTACTCAAAATACAATTCGTAGATATTGGTAATATTGTCTAATTTTTCACAATATTATTGACTTTGACAATGAAAAGTATTAGAATATAGCTAAATAAAGAGGGGAAGCCCTCCTATAGCTATTCAATAAAGGAGGAAATGGCTATGAAAAAATCTAAACTACTCACTCTTGGTTTGCTTGCAGGTGCTGGTCTACTTTTGTCTATCAACCAAGCACAGGCTGCAGATACTTGGGTTAAAAATGGGTCTGACTGGAATCTTTCTCAAGATGGCAGCCTCGCTAAGGATAAATGGGTGCAAAATGCTGGTTCTTGGTACCACTTTGACGGTTCTGGTAACATGCAGACAGGCTGGCTCAAAGACGGAAATACATGGTATTCCCTAGCAGATAGTGGCGCTATGCGTACTGGCTGGTACAAGGAAGGTAGCACATGGTACTCCCTAGCAGATAGTGGCGCCATGCGTACAGGTTGGTACCAAGAAGGGTCTACATGGTATTACCTCAAAGGCAGTGGTGCTATGGCAACAGGATGGGCGACTGCAAATGGTAAATGGTCTTACTTTGAAAAATCAGGTGCTATGGTCGCAGATAGAGCTGTTCCAGCCAGTGATGGGGAAAGTTATGTCATTGGTAAGGATGGCTATCTAGCAAATAGAAAAGATGCTGGATACAATATTCATGATATTGTCAAACTTGGAGATGGGCAAGAATATTTGCTAAATGCTAAAGGTGACGATGTTATTATTGAAAAAAATGCTTGGTATATCAGACCAGAGTTCAAGAAGTTTTCTAATAAATATGGAGATGAGGTTGCAAATACTACCTTAGCTTTAGTGGATAATAAAGAAGAAGGACAAGAAATTGATCCTAAGGCAGTTGTACAGAACTTCCAAAACTTACCAAATCGCTACTACTTTGATGAAAATGGACATCGTGTGGTTAATATCCCAGCAATGACAACCTATTCAGAGATTAAAAAAGCTGGCAATGATGTCTATTTAGAAAATCCAGGTGCACGACTTCGTCTTGGGGCTACCAGCTTTACAATCAATAACAATAAACTATACTATTTAGAAAATGAGCAAGGTAAGCTCAAAACAGGTTACTTTGTATTAATTGATGATGGTATGGCTACAACCCACTATCACATCTTAGCCTATGCGGGTCAATCTGGTGAAATTCTTAAGATGAAACGCTTACCATCAGGAGTTTCAGATTATCTGGATAAAGAAATCGATGGTTTATACGGTGAAAAAATTAAGATTGAATCTCCACACTCAAACGAATATTATAAAGTGGTCGTGGTTAAATAAAAATAATATCTTCACAACTAATCGTTAACGCTCTAACCAATATACCATTTTCAGGAGGCTTTAGATTTCTTGTATTTTAAAAGGAAACTAAAGCCTTTTGTAGATGGAACAGGGGATAGAGTTATCTATAAAATAATGAAAAGGAGTCTGTCATGGAAATGAAAAATACATTTGAAGAATTGAAACAATTTGAAGAATTAACTCCAGAGGTTTTGGAGGAAGTGAATGGTGGAGGGATTTTTGAAGATACCGTAAAATGGTGCGATAAATTATTTAGTACGGGTAGACACTTTGCTTAAATTCACAGTATTCGTTAGAGATTAGATTTATTTATGATTATTTTAGAATTCTTAGTTTCTGTGCTATATATACTGTTGGTAGTCGTTTCAACCATGGTACCTACTATTTATTTGGGTGCTCAAATTTCCCCAGAATTTTATAAAAAACGTTATTGGGTCCTTGTATTTTTAATTAGTTTATCTGCTCGTCAAACATTTGGAGAATTATTCCATATAGGAATCATTCTCTTCTTTTACTGTGTTTTTTTATTAGAATTGCATAAAAGAAAAGGGGAAGCTTTTTTTCTTTCTCTGTATCTTTTTCTCTTCTTTCAGAGTATTCGTTATTTATTTTTGACAATTTGGATTCGTGTATTATCCGGTGAGCCTTGTTGTTTTGTAGATTCGTTTTCCACGTTATATAGATCTGTATTTGATTTATTATCAATATTTCTATGTTGTAAAATAATGAAGCGTTGGTCTTTGGATTTGGATTTATTCTTTTCAGATGCTTTCAAAATCCACTATCGTAAGAGTTTTTTCATTATCCTACCTCTGACTGTGTTTAGGATATTCTCTTCGTTTATGACCAATATAAATAGTTCTTTCTACGTTCGTTTTGACACGACCATCTCTCTCCTAATTTTCATTCTTTTTTTCTCTTGGCTCTTTTACATCAAGCATTTGGAGCAGGTTTATCGTGATGAGCAGACCATTCAGAGACAGGAAGATGAAAATCGTTCCTTGCAAGGGATGGTGGACAAGCTAGGTCATCTCTATGATGAAGTGCGAGGTTTCCGTCATGATTTTGCAGGAATTGTCGCCAGCATGGAACCTGCCATAGCCAATCAAGACATGGCTGAGGTGTCTACCATTTATCAAGATGTCTTTCTAAAGACCAATGAAAAGCTGAGAAAGGCGGACTACACGGCCTTTAATCTCCACAATATCCATGATATAGCCATTCGCAATACCTTGGCAAAAGCCATGATTGTGGCAGATAATCAGGGAATTCATTTTAGTTTGGAGACGGTGGGGGTTGTCGAAGAGCTGACTTTGCCGATGTTGGAGGCTATCCGTATCCTCTCTATCCTCACGACAAATGCCTTAGAGGCAGCCAGTGAGGCGGAAAATCCGCAGATTCGGGTTGCTTTATTGGCAGGCGATAGGAGTGTCCGTTTTATCATTGAAAACACTCGTAAGAAAGAAGAACTGAATCCCAGCATTCTCAGTCAAAAGGGTTACTCTACCAAGGGCAACCACAGTGGACTGGGCTTAGCAACCTTGGAGGATATGGTTTTTCATTATGATTTAAACTTAGATACCCAGCTAGGAGAGACGACTTTTAGACAAGATTTAGAATTGCCATTTAAGGATGAGAAACGAGGGGGAAAGGAATGAGAATTTTAGTTTTGGAAGACGATAGAGTCCAGCAAGGACGGATAGAGCAGACTTTACTAGATATTGGTCGCTCTCGCAATTTAAGATTGGAAATTGATATTGCCAAAAACTATGGGGACGTTGAAAAGTATTCTCAGCATTTTGATCATTACCAGCTCTATTTATTAGATTTAGAGATTGATGGAGAGCGTGAACGGGGCTTTCAGGTTGCTCAACAGGTTCGGGAGCGGGATCCTTTTACAAGTATTGTCTTTGTGTCCACACACTCGGAGGCTTTGCCACTAGCTTTTCGCTACCACTTGTCTGCCTTGGATTTTATTTCCAAGGATCAGCCAGAGGCGGACTACCGTCATCAGCTGGAGCGCTGTCTGGACTATGTACTGGCAGTGGACAAGAGGGAAAATATGCGTCTCTTTACCTATAGTTTTGAGGGGAGACGGGGCTTTACTCTACCCTACCATGAGATTTTAGCCTTTGAAACCTCAGTGGAATCTCATCGTATCAAGGTCTATTATGCCAATCATTCTATCAAGACCATTTATGGCAGTCTCAAGGATATTGCTGCCAAGGCTGAAAAAGATTACTTTGTCTATGCCAATCGCAATACGTTGATTAGTTTACAGGCCATTGAAGAGATGACTGCGACAGAAGTGACCCTGTTAGAAGGCTTGCACTTCCCCGTATCACGAACAGCCAGAAGAACACTTAAAAAACATCTTAATGTCTAATATCTGTTAGATTTGAATGAGTTTATCAATAAGAATATCGGAAAATTTTCTGATATTCTTATTTTTTTGACTTCTTTTTCGAATAGATAAGTAAGAGGAAAAAGAAAGGAGCCTAGTTCGTGTATCTACCAATTTTCTATCCATGGTTTACTAAATTATTTTTCAAATAAAATTTGATTTAGTTGTTTATTTTCGAATTCTTTTTCGAATAGATAAGTAAGAGGAAAAAGAAAGGAGTCTGGTTTATGTATCTACCAATCTTGTATCCGTGGTTCATTAAATTATTTTTGAAATAAAATTTAATTTAGTTATACATTTTCGAATTATTTTTCGAATAGATAAGTGAGAAGAAAAAAGAAAGGAAGGAAAATAATGAAAGAACATTACTATAGATTTGTTGAGCTAACGTCGGAAGAATTGACTGATATTCAAGGTGGAGAAAATTGGACGAAGACCCTTGTAGATTGGTACATTGGATTTCGTAGAGGTTTTGGTTTTTAGGAGGATAAGTGATGAACGAAATGAATGATAAGCATACTGTTGAGGTATTAAAGGAAAGCGACTTAGCCTTGCTGGTGGGTGGTAGCAAGGAAAGTTATCAACGGGGTTTAAT
>CAUOWW010000019.1:0-24942 GCA_963508345.1 uncultured bacterium | reverse complement strand
CCCGACACGATTGAGTTCGTCAACCAGAAATTGAACCCACTCTGCAAAGAAAGGATCTCTGTGGAGATGGATCCATTCCGAATGAATATAGGCTTCAGGTAGAGGCAAATCTTTAGAACCCCAGTCTAAATAGAGACCTTCTGCAATGACTAGCATGACCAAAAGATGAGCATAGTCTGATGAAGACACAGCAGAATACATAAGCTCCTGAAAGGCTTTTGTTACAGGGTGCAAGTTCACTCCTAGATAGTCCTTCTCTGCTACTTTTAACTCTTTGAAAGCCTTTTGGAAATAACCGTCTTCATCTGCTTCAAGAAAGCCTAGTTGCTTGGCAAAACGAAGTTTGGATTCAAGCTGGTCTGCGTGGGCTACGCAGGCACCCAGCATGGATAAGAAGGCATCAAAGAAGTGATAATCTTGAATTAGGTAGTCTTTTAAGACCTTATTCTCAATTGTCCCCGCAAAAAGTTCCTTGACAAAACGATGATTAATTGCAGCCTGCCAATCCTTCTGACTGTTTTTTAATAATTCTCCAACAGTCAAACCTGGCTCAAATGCATAGTCTTGTGTTTCCATATTTACTTTTCCTCTCTTTACTCTTTCGTAATCAACAAAATACCAAGAAAATCCTAGTTTTACTTGACCTTTTTAAAGAAAATCAAGGGCGTTCAAGAAGAGCTATCTAAATGCTTTCTATCACCTTCATACAGCTTCTATAAACAAAAAAACTCCAATTACAATCAAGAATTAGAGTTGACTTACAAGATTAGACCGTTCATTTCGCCATACGAAAAAAACTGTTCACATTTCCCTTCGCCAGTCTTAACTGTATCAGGTTCAATGGGTATCATCTCAGCCTAAAGCACCCCAAATGTCTTTATTATTTAATTACTGCACCAGTATAGCAAAAAATGAAAGCCCTAGCAAGATATTTGACCGAAAAATATATTTATATAGATTTTCTAGCGATTTATTTTTCCTATACACAAAGAAAAACCTCCACATTATGTGGAGGCAAGCTATTTTATCAATACAATTTTAAGTCACGAGGGTCAACTGGGAAGGTTGGGTTGTATGGATTGTGACGAAGTTTGAAGTGTTTAACATCTTCAATAGTCTGAGTTCCAGACAACTGCATGACTGTCTTCAATTCCGCATTTAAGTGTTCAAAGACTTGACGCACACCAACACTACCACCAAGAGCCAAACCATAGATAACAGGGCGACCGATAGCTACCAAGTCTGCTCCTGAGGCCAGGGCTTTAAAGACGTGTTGACCACGACGAATACCTGAGTCAAAGACAATTGGTACGCGTTTGTCAACTGCTTCTGCTACTTCTTGAAGTGAGTCAAAGGCAGCTGGTCCACCGTCGATTTGGCGGCCACCGTGGTTGGTTACCCAGATACCAGAGGCACCTGCAGCAAGCGAACGTTCAACATCCTCACGGCATTGTGGTCCCTTGACATAAACAGGAAGTCCTGAGTATTCAGCGATAAATTCTACGTCACGTGGAGACAAGCGTTGTTTAGCTGATTTGTAAACAAAGTCCATTGATTTACCAGCACCTTCTGGTAGGTATTCTTCAACAATCGGCATGCCAACTGGGAAGACAAAACCATTACGTTTGTCCACCTCACGATTGCCCCCTACAGTAGCATCTGCCGTCAAGACAATCGCTTTATAACCTTCAGCCTTCACACGGTCCATGATGTGGCGGTTGATACCGTCATCCTTACTAAAGTAAAATTGGAACCAGTGAGGTGTCCCTTGAAGGGCTTCTGTAATTTCTGGAAGATCGACAGTAGAGTAAGAACTGGTTGTATAGAGGGACCCAAACTCATGCACACCACGCGCAGTCGCCACTTCACCCTGTTCATTTGCTAATTTATGAGCCGCAACAGGCGCCATAATGATTGGTGAAGACAATTTTTCACCTGCAAATTCAATCTCTGTACTTGGATTTTCAACATCACAAAGAGTATGCGGAACGATGAGTTTGTGGTTAAAGGCACGGATATTCTCACGCAAAGTGAAAGTATCTTCCGCCCCACTAGCGATATAGCCAAATGCTGCTTTAGGAATAACTTGTTGCGCCATTGGCTCCAAATCATAGGTATTGATGAAATCTACATGACCTTCTGCATTGCTTGTTTTGTATGACATAAAATGCCCTCCTTAATAAGTAAGCGTTTACTTTGTATATTACAAAAATATCTTAACTCTTTTTTCAAAACTTTTCAAATATTTTGTTTGGAAATTTCATACTTTCAATCATTTTACAGCGATAATTAAAAATGATGAACTTTCTTAAGTTATGGAAATTCAAATAATCTTTTCATTTTCTAATACTTTATCATCAAATTGTTCAGCTAGTATAGTTGCTGAGTGATAAAGTTCCTTTGCTTTATTTTTATCATTTTCAAAATAAAGATAGCACTTAGCTTCAAATACTGAAATTCCAGGTTTATAGACTTGCAACGTTGTTACTGATAAAATTTCATTCATCTTTTTTACTAGAGATATCATATGTTTATAGTCATTATGAACAACATAAACAACCGCTATGGCACAAAGAACTGATAGTAGCTCTACATTATACATTTCATCACTAACTAATTGCTGTTTCAACAACTTAATCCGAAAATCATCTAATGCTCTCTTCTATAAATCAAGTCTTGACATTGCATAGCAAAATAATCAATTAATAGTAAATCATTGAATGTGTAAACTTGCTTTAGTGTTACTTGCTTAAAATAATCATCAAAAATATCTTCAGCGAAACTACCTGTCCCTGTTCTTATCAAGTCTAATATTCTTTCAATCAAGTCTAGACTCAGCAACTCTTCCTCAGGAAGAGCTAGTTCTTTATTTTCAAGAAAAGTATCTATCGGAACTTCTAATCGCTTAGATAAATATTGTAACTTAGTAATTGTTGGCAAGGATTGCCCAAGCTCAGTACGCATCAGCTGTTTGATTATTAAGTCAGCTTCTGTCCACAGACCTCTTCTCTCGTCAATTTGTGACGTTCACGTTTCTGTCTTACTCTATGACCAATTTCAGTTTTAATATCTGTTGTCATTCTTACCTCTAACCACAATCCATAAATTAACATGCTTTTAATTCTTCGGCTAAAAATTAACAATAATTCTTTTTCAAATCCGTCATATTATTTTCCAAAACTTGGATGTCTTGGCTGACTTTGAGAATGACAATGCTGCCTTGAATACTGGAGATGACTTGACGGGCCTGCAACTGCGCCCGCTCTTCTGACCAGTCAGCATGCAGGTCTTGCAAGAGGCTGGCTAACTTCTCTGTCCATTGGGTCATAAAATCATTGAGAGGACAGCGGAAGTTCTCATCTTCTGTGGACAATTCCACAATCAGATTACCAATTGGGCAACCATAAAAGACCGTCTGACTTTCATGAAATTGACAAACCCAGTCAATCATATCCGAAAACTTGTCACTGTCAGACTTGTCTGCTTCAAAAATATCTTCAAAAAGCTCTTTTCGCCAATTTGCTAAAATATCTTGAATGACCGTCAAACCAATTTCCTTCTTAGATTTGAAATAATAATAAAGCTGTCCCTTGCCAACATCAGCTGCCTCCATGATGTCACTGATGGAGGTGGCCACATAACCCTTCTGATAAATCAATTCCTCAGCACTTTGTAAAATACGCTCTTTAACGCTCATCTACTCACCTCTCTTTTTTCCTATTATAGCAGATTCAGAGTCTGAGACCAAACAATTGAAACCACCTCCTTTTGCCACTGTTTTATCATTAAAATTTTTTGTTCTGAGCAAATTAATTTACAAATTCAATTTTAGATGTTATTATAATTGTACCGAATGGTCAGTATATAACTAAAACTACCATTTGGAAAATCATCAAACTAACAGTCTAAATTCCTATTGGCTGTTAATCAAATCATATTAGGAGGAACCTCATGTTCAATCAGAAAAATGTCGCATTTGTTATCACAGACCCACAAGTTGAATTCCTAAAACATCCTGGTAAAGGATTCGGAGCAACTAAAGACGTTCTTGAAAAAGTTAATACTATTGAAAATCTGACAAAGCTTTTCGCTTTTGCTAAAGAGCGTGGCTACAAGCGTTTTATCTCACCGCACTACTTCTATCCACACGATCACAAGTGGCAATTTAAAGCTGCTGGTGAAACGATGATGATTGAAAACGAAATGTTTTGGCGTGATAACCAGTATTCGGCAATTCCAGAAGGCTCTGGAGCAGATATGATTGAAGAGATTAAACCATTTTTGGATGAAGATACTATTGTTGTCAACGGACATAAAATCTTTGGCCCAGAAAGCAACGACCTTAACCTTCAACTCCGCAAAAATGGTATCGACACCGTCATCTTGGCTGGTATGAATGCTAATCTCTGCGTGGATTCACACATGCGTGAACTCATAGAATTAGGCTACAATGTCATTGTTGTTAACGATGCTGTCGGTGCTCCAGGTGAAGAAGCCTACCAAGCTGCCCTGACAAACTACGGCTACATTGCCAACCAAGTTTTGACAACTGAGGAAGTTATCGCTCAACTTTAGTATTAAAAACAAAATCAGGTAATCCTAGTGACTACCTGATTTTCTATGTTTTAGGCATTTTGCCAATTTTCTTGGTCTTCTTTAAAGCGTTTTAGGAGATCCAATCCTTCTGGTGTGATGTAACCTTCTTCTTGGGCTAGATGAATCAATTCACTGTAGTTAGAAAGTGTTACCAACTTAACACCAGCATCTGAGAAGTTCTTATCTGCTTTTGGCAATTGGTAGCTGAAAATCGCTACAACACCGAGAACCTCTGCTCCTTCTCGTTTAGCAGCTGCTACAGCTTCAAGAACAGAACCACCTGTTGAAATAAGATCTTCAACCACTACCATTTTTTGACCTTGATCTACCCGACCTTCGATTTGATTACCAGCACCGTGGTCTTTTGGTTTGCTACGGATGTAGGCAAATGGCAAGTTCATCTTATCAGCAATGATAGCTCCGTGTGGAATCCCAGCTGTCGCAGTTCCTGCAATCACTTCAACCTCAGGAAAGGCTTCTTTGATAGCATCTACAAAACCATTTTCAATGAGAGTACGAGTTTCTGGATAGGCTAGTGTCACACGGTTATCCGTGTAAATAGGCGACTTGATACCAGATGCCCAAGTGAAAGGCTCCTCTGGTTTGAGGTAAACGGCTTGGATTTTCAAGAGGTGGCTAGCGATATCTTTAGCAAGTGTCATGGTATTCTCCTTTTATTTTTCTAATCTAGTTCTTTAATTCCAGTCCTGTGTCCATTCATCTTTGATAGCATGATAAGCTGCAACAGGATCCTCAGCTTGGGTAATGGGACGTCCCACCACGATATAGTCACTACCGATTTGATAGGCATCCGCTGGCGTCATCACGCGTTTTTGGTCTCCAACCGCAGCTCCCTGTGGACGAATTCCTGGCGTTAAACAGATAAAATCTGGTTTGGTAGCCTGCTTGATGAGTTCTACTTCCTGAGCTGAGCAAACGACACCATCCAAGCCAGCTTGAGCTGTCTTCTTAGCATAGTGAATGACAGACTCTTGCAGGCTGGTTTGAATATTTTGAAAATCCTGCATCTGAGCTTCCGACGTTGAGGTCAACTGAGTGACAGCAATCAATTTGGCTTGACTTCCAAGACCTTCACGCGCAGCCTTCATCATCTCTACACCGCCAGCAGCATGAACATTAGTCATATCCACACCAAGCTGAGACAGAACCTTCATGGCTGATTTTACTGTATTGGGAATGTCATGCAGCTTGAGATCCAAAAAGACACTGTGACCCAGGCCTTTCAAGTAGGACACAATCTCAGGCCCCGTTGCGTAATAAAGCTCCATCCCTACCTTGAGATAAAGGCTTTCTTCTGCTGGGAAAAGAGCTAAAAATTCCTTGACCGCCTCAAAACTAGGAAAATCAAGAGCAATGACTGGACGATGTTCTCGCATAGGTTTCTCCTTTTACCTTTGCTAGTGAGAGAGTCTGGGCAACAGAAGCCACAAAAAAAGGAACCTGCCAACAGCAAGGTTCCACGAAAAATGGGTAGTCTCCACCCTTTCACCGTCTAACCTTAGCTGCCTCTCTGGACTGCTTTAAAGGTTTTTTTCTATTCTATTATTTCTACTAGCACTTGTCAAGTAAAAACATGGTCACGGTATGTGTCGTGATTTTTGAGAAACTCCAAAATTACATATAAATAAAGATTGCATATACTTATATGCTTTCTACATTTCTCAAAACTCTAGACACTTACCATGGCAACTAAAGAGCTTTAGAAGAAAAGCTAAATCTAGCGACGTGATGAACGTCGGGTCGTTTGGTTTTGATTGCCCTCTTCCTCCAGCTTTTTCTTCTCTTCTTCCAATTTTTTCTGCTGTTCTTCTAGCCTTTTCTTCTCTTCCTCTTTCTGTTTCTTCTCAGCTTCCTTAGCCTCTTGTTTGGCTTTCTCCTCAGCCTCCATGATTAATTTATCCGCTACAGTGTAACTGTAAATTCCAGCTTCCATATCGACCACACTTGGTTCTGACAATTGAGGCTTAATCTTACTGTAATATGGTAATTTCTTACTCATTTCAGACAGGGGAACCAAGACCTCGTCCGAATCATTCATGGTCAATCGAATTAAATCTGAAGTCACCTTGCTTGGGGATAATTCCACCTTCTGGATAGCCGCCTTTAGTTCGGGGCTAATTTGAGCAAGTTCTGACGTAAAAGTTTTGATTTGTTCGCTATCATTAAAGAGAACAGATAAATAAGTTTCTGGCAGACTAACCAAGCTCACAGAACTGGTCTCAAGCTGACCGCTGGAAAGAATAGGATAATGATTTTCACCAGAAACATAGTAGGCCACAATATCATATTCCTTAACCTTGATAGTAAACATGATTGGAAATTGATAAACAAGCTGAGCTGATTCAACCCAATAATTAGACTTAATCTGCTCTTCATATTTTGCCTTATCTAGCAGAAGGTTAATCGTATAATCCGAATCCTGAATGCCTGAAGCCTGTCGAATATCATCATCAGTAGTTTGCACCGTTCCCTCAACACGAATATCCTTCATGGTCGCATAAGGACTGAGTAGGTAGGCAGAGACAATCAATAAAAGCAGACTTGGAAATAAAATCGTTAAAGCCCGCAAGATATGGATGGCAGGAATCTTTGCTTTGGCTGGTTTTTCTTTTGTAGCCTTTTTAGCAAGCTTTTTATCCTGGTTCTCCTTCTCTGTAGATTCTGTAGATTTTGATTTCTCTTTGGATACTTCTTTTTTGACCTCTTCTGAATCTTCTGCTTTTTCTTTAGCATCTTCCTTAGCTGATTCTGATTCTTCATGGTCTGCTTCACTCTCCTGGTCCTGCTTATCCTCTGATTTCTCAGATTCTTCTCCCATTCGAGCTTGTCTTTCCTTTTCCTTCTCCTCAGCTAGGGCCGCCTCTTCTTCAGCCTTCTTTTTTAGATATTCTTGGTTTCGTTTCTGCCATTCTGATAACTCTTTAAATTCTTCGAGGATTTCTTTGCCCTCATTTTTCTTATCTTTTGACATTTACTTTCCTTATGATAAATCTTTTTTCAACAATTGATAAAAATCTGCTAGAGATTTCAATTCCTTAGAAGCCTTCATCTTAGCTTGGTAGTCTTCCTTGTGGATTAGTAAGTGAGACAGCTTCTCTTCCAAACTATCCAAGGTCAAATCGCTTTCTTGAAGCTCTTCTGCATAGCCTTTCTTAACAAAGTAAGCTGCATTTTCAATCTGGTCACCACGACTAGCTTCACGCCCAAGCGGCACAATGACATGTAATTTTGCCATGGCCAAGAGCTCAAAAATCGTATTGGCACCACCACGTGTCACAACAATATCAGCCAATTCCATCAAGGGTTGATAGAGATTGGTCACATAGTCAACACGAAAGAGATTTTGGCTCAACTCGTTCAGACTAGAATCTCCAGTTAGATTGATAATATTGTAGCGCTCTGTCAGTTCTTTCTTATGGTCTGTCACCAATTGGTTAAAGACACGAGCACCTGCAGAACCGCCGACAAACAATACAGTTGGCAATTGGGGATTAAAGTGTGTTTGAATATCCACCAATTCGTCGGGTTCTAGAGTTTTTTGGTCTGAAACCTTGGTCACTGCTCCCACATGCTCAACCTTAGACAAACTTGAAGCTTGTTCAAAGGTTGAATACATCTTCGTCGCAAATTTATAGGCTATTTTATTGGCCAAACCCATAGATAGGTCAGATTCGTGAATAAAGACAGGCACTCCTGACACACGCGCAGCGATAACAGGCGGTACTGAGACAAAGCCTCCCTTTGAAAAAAGAGCCTGTGGACGAAGTCGCAACATGATAAAGAGAGATTGGACAATTCCCCAACCAACTTTAAAGACATCCAGCATATTTTGCCAAGAGAAATAGCGACGCAATTTTCCAGTCGCAATGGAATGGAAAGTGACGTCAAGACCTGACTTGAGGATTTCTTGGTGTTCGATGCCACGTTTATCTCCGATATAGTGGACTTCCCATCCATCTTCGATGAACTTGGGCATTAACAAAAGGTTGAGGGTAACGTGTCCAACCGTCCCCCCACCTGTAAAGACAATTTTTTTCATATTATTCCTTTAACTCCGCTACTGTGTCGATAAAGAGGTCGCCACGTACTTCAAAGTTAGCATACATATCCCAGCTAGCATTGGCAGGACTGAGGAGAACCACGTCTCCTTGAGTCGCAAGCTCATAAGCCTTGCGGGTCGCATCAGCAATATCAGTCGCATCCATATAAGCTACACCAGCCTTGTCTGCTGCCCGTTTGACACGTTCTGCAGACTGACCCAGGATGACCATCTTCTTGAGTCCAGTAATATCTGGAACCAGTTCGTCAAACTCATTACCACGGTCTAAACCACCTGCAATCAAGATGACCTTGCTGTTGTCAAATCCTGACAAGGCTTTTTGAGTAGCCAAGATATTGGTTGACTTACTATCATTATAGAACTTAACACCCTTGATTTCATCCACAAATTGAAGACGGTGTTTGACACCACCAAAGACTGAAAGAGTTTCCTTAATGGTTTGGTTGTCTACACCACGAAGCTTGGCTACAGCAATCGTCGCAAGGGCATTTTCCACATTATGGCTACCTGGAACACCGATTTCATTCGCTGCCATGACAACTTCCCCACGGAAGTAGAGCTGACCATCTTCCAAATAAGCTCCATCAACCTTTTCCTGTGTTGAAAATGGTACAACAGTAGCCTGTGTTTTTCTTGCCAATTCTTTTGCCAAGTCTTGGTTAAAGTTCAAAACAAGGAAATCAGTCGCTGTCATCTTGTTCTGGATATTCCACTTGGCTGCTACATATTCCTCAAAAGAACCATGGTAGTCGATATGGGTTGGCATGAGGTTGGTAATAACCGCAATTTCTGGATGGAATTCTTGCACACCCATGAGTTGGAAAGAAGAAAGTTCCATGACAAGCGTGTCCTCATCTGACGCAGTTTGGGCCACTTGACTAGCTGGATAGCCGATATTCCCTGATAAGAGACCATGTTGGCCAGCAGCAGTCAAAACTTCCCCAATCATAGTCGTTGTGGTTGTTTTTCCATTTGAACCTGTGATACCGATAATTGGCGCTTCTGAAATCAAGTAAGCCAATTCCACCTCAGTCAAGACTGGAATTCCCTTAGCCAAAGCCTTTTCAATCATGGGATTGCTGTAGGGAATGCCTGGATTTTTCACCATAAGGGCGAACTCTTCATCCAAGAGTTCCAAAGGATGGCCACCTGTAATGACCTTGATTCCTTCTTCCAGCAAACTTTGGGCAGCTGGATTGTCTTCAAAAGGCTTCCCATCATTTACTGTCACAATGGCACCAAGCTTGTCCAACAAACGAGCTGCAGATTCACCTGACTTGGCCAAGCCTAAAACAAGGACTTTCTTATTTTTAAATTGATCTATTACTTTCATGTCTCAAACTCCATTTCTACTCTTACTATTTTACCATTTTTATGGAAATAAAAAAGCCACAAAGTGTGTTTGTGACTCTTTCTTCTAACTGATACTCTTCGAAAATCTCTTCAAACCACGTCAGCTTCGCCTTGCCGTATATATATGTAACTGACTTCGTCAGTTCTATCCACAACCTCAAAACAGTGTTTTGAGCTGACTTCGTCAGTTTCATCTACAACCTCAAAGCAGTGCTTTGAGCAGCCTGCGGCTAGCTTCCTAGTTTGCTTTTTGATTTTCATTGAGTATGAATCTTAGCATATCATCTATGTGATAAATCGGTAACTCGAATGACTTGGTCCACTTGTTCCCAAATCAGAGGATTATGGGTCGCAATAATAATGGTCCGATTCGGATTTTTTAAAGATTCTAGGATAGAAAGTAATTCCTCAGAGTTTTTGGGGTCTAGTGAAGCGGTTGGTTCATCTGCGAGAATCAAAGGAGGATCCTTTAAAATTATCTTCGCTAATGCAACACGTTGTGCTTCTCCTCCTGATAATTCAAAGATAGGTTGCTTTAAATCTAAATAGGAGAGGTTAACACGGTTTAGAGCTTGTTTCATCAAAGAGATTTTCTCTTTTTCTTTCAACTTTTTACCAACTAAACCCAGATTGAGGTTCTCTTTGACGGTTTGGCTTTCAATTAAGCCAAAATCTTGAAATAGGTATCCTAAGTAATCTCTAAAGAAAACAGAGGGCTTGATGTCCTTAAGAGAGGTGCCATCATAGATAATTTGTCCTTTGTCATATGGCTCTAATCGTCCAATCATATTCAAGAGCGTTGTCTTACCACAGCCACTTGTACCGATTAAGGCATAAATTTTCCCACCTTCAAAATGAAGATTCGTATCTGAAAATAGCTGACGGCTTCCAAATTTTTTAGATATATTCTTTAGTTCAATCATCCTATTTTCCTTTCATAATTGTCATAGAAACACGAGATTCTTTCTGCGCTTGACGGTAAAGCGTCAGAACTGCACTAGCTAGAAAGACTAATAAAGTGAGCAAGCCAATCACCAAGTCTCGACTGCTTAAAATAAAGAGACTAGCACCAAATATAAAACTGGCAAATTGGCTAACCATATACTGTGCATGTGTTTCAAAAAATCGTAAACCTGAAATTCGTTTAATCAAGATATCTCGGCGGAATTGCTCGAAATATAGAAGATTGACAGAATAAAAGAGTAACAAGGAACTAGCTATCCCAACAATAGCTCCTAGGATTAAAGTTGCTGTTTCAGTTTGAACTTCATTATAACGAGTTAGATAAACACTTCTTCCTTCTTTAAGATAGGATACTTGCTCATAAATTCCAGCTTTCTTCAAGAGTTCTAGCCCACTCTCATATCCTTTGATAAAGAGTTGTTTTCCAGCTTTGATAGACCAACTATATTTGGAAATGATACTATCACCTGTAGATGTTGGAGTAAATACAACTAAAATCGGATCAGTTAAGTACTGGATGGATACTGGACTTTCACCGTTATTATAAACAAATCGCTTTTCTCCAGTTGGAAGATAGCTAACAATCGCTCTCATTTCATACTCTAAAGGAGCACTTGCCTCCTCACCAGATTTTCCATAATCACTCAATCTTTCTTCAAAGATTTTTTTTAGTTCTGCTTCCTGTGAACGAAGAGATTCTGGTAATAAGAGTCCAAATTCACCTTTTTGAAGATGAGCTAACTTCTGTTTGGTCTCAGCATCTACTACGACCTTTTCCTTGTCCAAATAACTGGGACTAACATAGAGCGTATTAGCATCTGGACTATAGGTATCCAGTGTCTCTCCTTGTTCATTTTTTCCTTGTTCATTTTTTCCTTGTGGATTTGCAAAATGAATGAGATTATCTTTTACAAATAGAGCCTGTTCTTCTTCGATTGCTTCCTTGGCAAAGGCATACCACTTATTCTGATTTTCTGTATCTTTTACTCTATCACCTAAGCCAAAGGAAATCTGGTAATAGTCTGCTCTGTCCTGCCATGCTTGTTTTGAAATTTCAAGTTCTTTCAATCGTTGGTAAGACGTCAAACCTGTCTTAACAGCGTAGCCTACTGTAAAAACAGCTACTAACTGACACAATAGGGTTAAAGCCATCAAGCGTTTAAGGGGTAATCTTCCCTTAATAACGGGAACTAAGGCTTTGTAACTCAAACTCATTAGATAAAGGAGCATTAGTAAAATTGAAATCGCCAATAAAAACAACAGATAGAAACTAATCCCAAAACCATAGGTGGCTAACAAGATAGGATAAAACAAACCTTGACTAAAAAGAACGACTCCCCCACCTAGGAAGGAAAGGAGGGCTGATAGAAGGAGCCATTTGATATCAGTAGATAAAGAATGCCCCATGATGGATAAGAGAGTCTGACCAGAAAAGAGTTTTATACCTGCTGCTCTCATTTCCTTAATCCGAGTGATAATCACTAGAGCAAAGAAAGATAAGCCAAATATTGCTAAACTAATTAAAATAAGGGGATTTAGAAATATTTGAAAAGCAAGAAAATAGGGCGGTATCTTTCGGTCAGCAATTGCTTTATAACCCAAATCTCCTAATTTTTCGGCAAGCTTTTCTTTCGTCAGGGAGCCTGACAAAAGGAGATAACTATTTAGCGGATCACTACGTTCACGACTTTCTTGGCTAGCTTCTTGGAATTCTTTTGGTAATGTTCCCTGACCATAAGCTGCATAAGTAAAGTGAGTCGTCCCATCCTTACTCGGCTCTACAATTCTTCTAGCTATTAAACTCTGTTCGGAGTTTGCAAAATTCTCCAATTCCTGTTCGAATACCTCACGCGTCGGTTCCTGAGTATCTTTTTTGACACGAAGTAAAGAGACGGAATCATAGCTTGCATATAAATATTGTGGCGCACGTAAGACAATAATCCAAACAAGGAAGAAGCTGAGAAAAAAAGTTGATAATAATATGAATAGTTTCTTCATAGTAGACTCCTTGTAAACAAAATTCCCCCTGTAATTTCTTACAAGGGGAATTATATAAGAAAACTAAATATTAGTCATAGTCATAGTAAAATGCTACTGGTTCCCCAAATTTAGTCCAAATCCAAGCCTCTGAAGTTTCTCCTGCAGGTGCTGATCCTTTATCTGAATGACTATCCCATTTACTTACAACAGAAGAATAATGATATTTTTTACCATGATAGTAATTTGAAAAAGCCCAACCACCTCCTGAACCTTCTCCATATGTCCATACTCCTCCATCTGGATATTGTACAGCGGCTGATGCAGCTCCCAATAATGTAAAGCTTGAAATAAGAGCTAGAGCAAGTAATCTATGTTTTTTCGTTTTCATTTTATTTTTCCTTTCAAAAAAAGCACACCCTGAGTGACAACACGACAAAATAAATCCTCCTCTCTCTTTTTTGAAACCGATTTCTTTATAAAGTAATGATAACATTTTAACTATTATATGTCAATTAATTTTAAGTAAATTAGAAAATTTTTTTCAAATAAACTATTGTAACAATAAAAAAAATAGATGTCATTAACGAATTTTATTCCAGTTTTCCCATTCATACTATCCAAGCAAAAGAGATGATAATAACTAAAAAGCAATTCAAACTATTGTAAAATTTCTACAAAAAAAGAGAGCCGAAACTCTCTTTTATCTTCTTTTACTTTTATGGACCGACATGAGGGTAATATCTCGCAAGCTAAAGTATGCTAGGAAGAACATAGCGACTGCGATGAAGAATTCTGTCGGTAGCTGAAAGATTTGCAGGACAGATAGCATCAGCAAAATCAAGAGTGCTACAAAAGCAAAGACGACAAGGACGATATTGACTGTCCCTTTAATGCTTTCTGGTGTCGCAAATACATAGAGTAGTAATAAGAGGAGTCCTATGATTAAATAAACCATCTTTATCTCTTTCTAGCTCTTATTCAGCTGATTTTTTCTTCTTGTTAGCTTTCTCACGCTCTGCCTTGTTAAGGATTTGTTTACGCAAACGGATAGACTCAGGCGTTACTTCCATGTACTCATCGTCGTTCAAGAACTCAAGAGACTCTTCAAGTGTCAAGATACGAGGTGTCTTGATAACAGCTGTTTGGTCCTTAGTAGCTGAACGAACGTTGGTCATTTGTTTAGCCTTAGTGATGTTAACTGTCAAGTCGTTTTCACGAGAGTTTTCACCGATGATCATTCCTTCATAAACCTCAGTACCTGGGTTGACAAAGATTGTTCCACGTTCTTCGATAGACATGATTGAGTAAGTTGTAGCCTTACCAGCATCGATAGAAACAAGGGCACCACGGTGACGTCCACCAATTTCACCTGGAATCAATGGCAAGTATTGGTCGAAGGTATGGTTCATGATACCGTAACCACGAGTCATTGACAAGAACTCAGTTGAGTATCCAATCAAACCACGCGCTGGAACAAGGAAGACCAAACGAGTTTGACCATTACCAGTTGAAATCATATCCAACATTTCACCCTTACGTTCAGAAAGGCTTTGGATAACAGATCCTTGGTATTCTTCTGGAGTATCGATTTGAACACGTTCAAATGGCTCACATTTAACACCGTCGATTTCTTTTACGATAACTTCTGGACGAGATACTTGAAGTTCATATCCCTCACGACGCATGGTTTCGATAAGGATTGACAAGTGCAATTCTCCACGTCCTGAAACAGTCCACTTATCTGGTGAATCAGTTGGGTCAACACGAAGGGAAACGTCTGTTTGCAATTCGGCCTGCAAGCGTTCTTCCACCTTACGAGAAGTCACCCATTTACCTTCTTTACCAGCAAATGGTGAGTTGTTAACCAAGAAAGTCATTTGAAGAGTTGGCTCATCGATGTGTAGGATTGGAAGAGCTTCAATTGCGTCTGTCGGAGTAATGGTTTCACCGACAAAGATGTCTTCCATACCTGAAACGGCAATCAAGTCACCTGCTTTTGCTTCTTGGATTTCACGACGTTCCAAACCAAAGAAACCGAAGAGTTTTGTAACACGGAAGTTTTTAGTTGTGCCGTCAAGTTTAGAAAGGGTAACTTGGTCCCCAACCTTAACAGTACCACGGAAGACACGACCGATACCGATACGTCCAACGAAGTCATTGTAGTCCAAAAGCGATACTTGGAACTGCAAAGGCTCATCTGAGTTATCTACTGGAGCTGGGATATGGTCGATAATTGTGTCAAAGATTGGTGCCATAGTCGCTTCTTGGTCAGCTGGATCATCTGACAATGAAGAAGTTCCGTTGATCGCTGAAGCATACACCACTGGGAAATCAAGCTGGTCATCATCTGCACCAAGCTCGATGAAAAGTTCCAAGACTTCGTCCACTACTTCTGCTGGACGAGCTGATGGCTTATCGATTTTGTTAACAACCACGATTGGGACAAGGTCTTGTTCCAAAGCTTTTTTCAATACGAAACGAGTCTGTGGCATTGTTCCTTCGTAGGCATCTACGACCAAGACAACACCGTCAACCATTTTCATGATACGCTCAACTTCTCCACCGAAGTCCGCGTGTCCTGGTGTGTCCATGATGTTGATACGAGTTCCGTTGTAGGCAACGGCTGTATTTTTAGCAAGGATGGTAATTCCACGCTCTTTTTCGATATCGTTTGAGTCCATAGCACGCTCTGCCAATTCAGTACGTGCATCAAGCGTTTCTGATTGTTTCAATAATTCGTCAACGAGGGTTGTTTTACCGTGGTCAACGTGGGCGATAATCGCAATGTTACGGATATCTTCTCTTAATTTTGTCATGATTTCCTCTATAATATTCAAAATTTATTTTCTAACTGAACGATTATACCATAATTTCAAGTAAATAACATAATTCAAGCAAGTGTAAATGTTTTCACTCTGCTTTTCTTTTCACGTCAAGCCTTTTCAAAGCAAGCGACTTATGATAAGATAGGCACAGTATGCGTTTAGATAATTTATTAGCCCAAGAAAAAATCAGTCGAAAGGCCATGAAACAAGCCTTACTCAAAGGAGAAATTTTAGTCGATGGTTGCCCAGCCCGCTCCCTAGCCCAAAATATCGATACAGGACTACAAGAACTCCTTTTTCAGGACCGAATCATTCAAGGCTATGAGCACACCTATCTTATGCTTCATAAGCCTGCTGGTGTCGTTACAGCCAACAAAGACAAGAAACTTCCAACCGTCATGGACCTCCTTCCGCCTGACATCCAGTCTGACAAGCTCTATGCTGTCGGCCGACTGGACCGAGATACGACAGGTCTCCTTCTCTTGACCGATAACGGTCCCTTGGGCTTTCAACTCCTCCATCCCCAATATCATGTCTATAAAACTTATCAAGTTGAGGTTAATGGACTTCTGACACCTGACCATATCCAAACCTTTCAAAAGGGAATTGTCTTTTTAGATGGCACTATCTGTAAACCTGCAAGACTAGAGATTCTATCTGCAAGTCCTTCCCTCAGCCAAGCCTCTATCACTATTTCAGAGGGAAAATTTCATCAAGTCAAAAAAATGTTCCTCTCGGTTGGTGTCAAGGTGACCTCCCTCAAACGCACCCATTTTGGACCTTGGAGCTTGGATGAGAATCTTCAAGAAGGAGACTACCGCTCCCTTAACTCCCAAGAATTAGCAAGCATTCGTGACTTTCTCAGAAAAAGTGGTTAAAAAATGAGCTCGGAAACATCCAAGCTCGTTTTCTTATTTCTCAACTTTGACTTTCCCTTTCCAAGAATCCAAACCATAAGAAAGGATATAAATCTCAGAAAAACCTTGTTTTTTCAAGTAAAGGGCTGCATTTGTTACACGTTGCGCACGTTGGTTTTCGTAAAGAAGGACAGGTTTATCCTTACGAAGGGCTGCAAGACTAGTCTTCAACTGACTTGAAGGAATATTGCGGGCCCCAAGGATATGTTTTCTGTGGAATTCTGCTGGGTCACGCAAATCAATCAATTGACCCGTACGAATCAAGGCTTCAAATTCTTCATTATCTATGATTTTAGCCGCACGGCGAATACGAAGATAGTTAAAGCCCATCCACGCCAACATTGCTAGTATAAGTGCCCACAAAATCCAAGTAACCATTAGTTCTTTTCTCCATTTTTCTCAATATAATCCAATTCTACCTTGTGCTCTCTGCGAAGAACCGCTTCTGCTTCTAGATAGTCTAATTTGTCCATCAACCCTGCGTCATAAATCCGAGAGAGTTCCAACTTCATCAGTTCAATATCATATAAGCGTTTTCCCATGTAAACAATAATACCAAATCGTTTGAGGAATTGCTGCACATCATAGAATGTTTTCATAAGACTCATTCTAGCAAAATTTTGTCTTTTTTTCAAGAAGAGACTCACACAATGCTCCTGATTTTCCTATCTTCTTTGGCGATTCTGACGCAAGTGTGGTACAATAAAAACATGAGAATTCAACAATTACATTATATTATCAAAATCGTCGAAACTGGCTCCATGAATGAGGCAGCCAAGCAACTCTTCATCACCCAACCCAGTCTTTCCAATGCTGTGAGAGATTTGGAAAATGAAATGGGCATTGAAATCTTTATCCGCAATCCCAAGGGTATCACCTTGACCCGTGATGGGATGGAGTTTCTATCTTATGCCCGTCAGGTTGTCGAGCAAACTCAGCTTCTAGAGGAACGTTATAAAAATCCTGTCGCCCACCGTGAACTCTTTAGCGTTTCCTCCCAACACTATGCCTTTGTGGTCAATGCCTTTGTCTCTTTGCTCAAGAAAAGCGATATGGAGAAATACGAGCTCTTCCTTCGTGAAACTCGAACTTGGGAAATTATCGACGACGTCAAGAACTTCCGTAGTGAGGTCGGTGTCCTATTTTTGAACAGCTACAACCGTGATGTTTTAACCAAGATGCTGGATGACAACCACCTGCTGGCTCACCATCTCTTCACAGCCCAACCGCATATCTTTGTCAGCAAGACCAATCCTCTGGCAAAGAAAGACAAGGTCAAACTGTCTGATTTGGAAAATTTCCCTTATTTGAGTTATGACCAAGGAACTCACAACTCCTTCTACTTTTCAGAAGAGATTCTCTCGCAGGAATACCACAAAAAATCTATCGTGGTTAGTGACCGTGCCACCCTCTTTAATCTCTTGATTGGTCTGGATGGTTATACCATTGCGACAGGGATTTTGAACAGCAACCTCAACGGAGACAACATCGTTTCCATCCCACTGGATATTGATGACCCAATTGAGCTGGTCTATATCCAGCATGAGAAAACCAGCCTATCTAAGATGGGCGAACGCTTTATCGACTATCTACTAGAAGAAGTCCAGTTTGATAGTTGAGAAATGATAAGAACCAATATGTAGGCTACAACAACCTGCACATTGGTTCTTTTTACTTATAATTAAAAGTCTCCCCTGCCAACTTATCAGCTAGCTTGGGAAAGAGGGTATAAAATTTGTGGGCCAAGTTCAACAAGACTGGGAGATTGAGTTCTCGTTTGTTTTTCCCTATAATCTTGACAATCTTTTTAGCCACTGCATCTGGTTCTAGCAGGAAGCGGTCAACCGATTTAAGATAGGTTCCATCTGGGTCGGCTTGGTCGAAAAATCCTGTACGGATTGGACCTGGATTGACTGTTGTCACATAGACTCCATAGGGCATAAGTTCGAGGCGTAACGCATTTGAAAAACCAATGGCCGCAAACTTGGTCGCTGAGTAGAGACTAGACTTGCCAGTAGCAATCAAACCTGCCATGCTAACAATATTGATGATATGGCCTTTTCGACTGTCCTTCATTCGAGCCGCAAGGTGACGAGACAGATTCATTAGGGCAAAGGTATTGACCTCGAACATCTGATGAATATCTTTATCGGAAATCTGGTCAAATTCCTCAAAGATCCCGTAACCAGCATTGTTTATCAAGACATCAATCTTGCCATAGCGGAAATAGAGATCTGCTACCAGAGTTTCTAAGGCTGAATCATCGGTAATATCGATTTCAATCCATTCTGCATGGGGATGGTTTCCGTAGAGTTGGGCTAATTTTTCCTTATTTCGACCAAGCAAGATGAGTTGGTCATTTGGCAAGAGTTTGACCATTTCTTGAGCTAGACCACCACTAGCTCCTGTAATGAGAATAGTAGGCATACTTATCCTTTCTCAATCTTTTAGATTTCCACCTCTTCCAAGTCTTTGACCACATGGACATTTTCAAAGACACTAGCAGCGTCTTTCTTGAGTTTACTGATATCTTTTGAGAGAAAACGAGCACTGATGTGGTTGAGTAAGAGACGTTTGGCACCTGCTTCTACTGCAACCTGTGCTGCCTGCATATTGGTTGAGTGACCATGATTTCGAGCAATCTTTTCATCACCCTTGCCATAAGTCGATTCGTGAACTAGGACATCTGCATTGACAGCTAGACGCACACTGGCATTGGCTTTTCGGGTATCACCCAGAATAGTGATAATCTTACCAGGACGTGGAGCTGAGATATAGTCTGCTGCCTTGATTTCAGTTCCGTCTTCGAGAACAACATCCTGACCATTTTTGATTTTCCCAAAAAGTGGGCCAAATGGGACACCTGCCGCCTTGAGTTTTTCAGCATCCAGCGTTCCTTCCAAGTCCTTTTGAATGACACGATAGCCAACACAGAAAATAGTATGATCCAGCTCCTCTGCATACACAGTGAATTTATCGGTCTCAAGGATTTTTCCTAAAGAATCTTGGTCAAACTCATGAAAATGAATACGGTAAGGCAGGCGCGAACCTGACACACGAAGACTGGTTAAGACAAATGACTTGATCCCTTGAGGTCCATAGATTTCCAAATCTGTCTGCTCTTCATTGGCCTGAAAGGCACGACTAGAAAGGAATCCTGGCAAGCCAAAAATGTGGTCTCCGTGCAAGTGAGTGATAAAGATTTTGCTGACCTTACGTGGTCGGATTGTGGTTTCCAGAATGCGATTTTGCGTTCCTTCTCCACAGTCAAAGAGCCAAACTTCGTTAATCTCGTCCAAGAGTTTCAGGGCGAGACTTGAAACGTTGCGGGCTTTAGAGGGCTGACCAGCCCCCGTTCCTAAAAATTGAATATCCATTCGATACTTTCTAATTAATCAATATATAACATGGCTGTGCGGTTTTCCGATCGGAAATAGCGTTTGCCAGAAAAAACAGCAGCTTCTTGAAGTAAATCCTCTTGGCTGTATCCTTTGAGACGTTTGCGACCATCAGCCAAGCTTTCCAAATCAGTCAAAGCTGTGAGATTTTCCACGCTCACAACTTCTTCTTCCCCGACAGCCTTCATATAAATCTTGCCAGACTCCTCAAAGACTAGCTGATGGGGAAAAATTTGCGCAATTTCAAAGAGCAAGTCATCCGAAATCTTCTCTTCATTTTCAGAGAAAATCCGACCCAAACCCTCACTCTCATAACAAAAACCAAAGGATTTACCAGACAGATTAAGCCGAATAAAAGGCTTGTTTTCTAGGGTGAAACTTGGCTCATCATTGTAGAGATTCAGTTCCTGACTGAGTTCAGCAAAATAATCCGTCGCAGCCTCAGGACTCTTTTTCTGGTAGAGTTCAGCAAAGTAGGCATTGACTACACTAGGCGGAGGTGTGATGAGAGCCAACTGCTCCTGCTCTGTTTTACCAGCTAGAAGCTGATCTAGATAGACCTTGTCCAGACTTGTATAGCCCCCATATTTTAGAGCCAACGTTTTAATATCAGTCATAAAATTCTTCTAACCTCCATTTGTTTTTCTCAGAAATGTAGCCTCTAATCACTTCGCCGTCTTCCTGATAATCACGTTCTTCCAGAATCGCAACACTTTCTAAATCATGAATCTTGTAGGACTTGGAAAAAGGCACGCGCAGGGTAAAGGATTCAAAAATATCCTTGATTTTCTCTAAAAATAGTGCCTGCAAATTCTCACGACTATCCTCAGACTTGGCAGAAATGAGGGCGTATGGCGTTTGGGTCGGCGTGAAATCCTCCACCAAATCCGCTTTATTATAAAGGGTTAGGCGAGGAATATCTTCCATATCCAAATCTTTCATGATGGACAGGACTGTTTTTTCATGCTCCTCGTGGTAAGGATTGCTGGCATCGATAACATGAACCAGAAGGTCCACATGCTTGCTTTCTTCCAAGGTTGACTTAAAACTGGATACCAACTCTGTCGGCAAATCTTGGATAAAGCCCACGGTATCTGTCAAAGTTACTTGAAGATTGCCCCCCAGATGGATACTCTTAGTCGTCGCGTCCAGAGTTGCAAATAGCTCATCTGCCTCATACTGGATCTTACTGGTCAAGGTGTTCATGATAGTTGACTTCCCAGCATTGGTATAACCAATCAAACCAATCTTAAAGGTGCTGGACTCCAAACGTTTTTCTCTGACAGTCGCCCGATTTTTCTCAACCACCTTGAGCTGGCGCTCGATATCCGTGATTTGGTTGCGAACGCTACGACGGTTCAGCTCCAGCTGGCTTTCACCAGGTCCACGGGAACCAATTCCCCCTGCCTGACGACTAAGCATAATTCCCTGACCAACCAAGCGAGGCAGGAGATATTTGAGTTGTGCTAGGTGGACTTGTAGCTTGCCTTCGTGACTTCGGGCTCTCATGGCAAAGATATCCAAAATCAACTGCATACGGTCAATGACTTTAACACCCAGAACTTCTTCTAGATTGACATTTTGCCTTGGGGTCAGACGGTTGTTGACAATGACAGTCGTAATTTCTTCTGCATCCACCATAAGCGCAATTTCTTCTAACTTACCAGAGCCAACGAAGGTCTTGGAGTCATACTTTTCACGTTTTTGTTTGTAGCTATCTACAACGACTGCCCCAGCTGTCTTGGCTAGACTGGCCAATTCTTCCATGGAGAGGTCAAAATTGTCCATGCCCTGCAATTCCACACCTATGAGCAGGACTCGCTCCTCTTTTTTCTCCGTTTCAATCATCTAAAAACTCCTCTATCTGGCTTAAAATGCGGTCTTTTACACCAGCTTCTCCAATCTGATAAAAGGTCACCTGCATGCGATTACGGAACCAAGTCAACTGACGCTTGGCAAAACGACGAGTAGCCTGTTTGAGACTCTCACTAGCTTCCTCCAAGGTCTGCTCTCCACAGAAATACGGAAAGAGTTCCTTGTAACCAATCCCTTTAGCAGCCTGCACATCTGGATAATGGGCAAACAACCACTTGGCCTCATCCAAAAGCCCAGCTTCAAACATAAGGTCCACTCGATGATTGATACGTTCATAAAGCTGACTACGCTCATCATCCAAGCAGATAATCAGCGGTTCATACAAGGTCTCTTGATTTTCCAAATCCTGACCAAAATGGGCAATTTCCAAGGCACGCATAGCACGACGACGATTAAACTGAGGAATTTCAAGGCCTGCTTGCTCCACCAGATGGGCTAATTCCTCATCTGTATAAGGCTCCAAACTAGCCCGATAGGCCAAAATCTCTTCATGGGGAGTCTCCCCACCTAGGTGGTAACCTTCAAGCAAGCTCTGGATATACAGTCCAGTCCCACCAGCAATAATGGCTAGCTTACCACGACTGTGAATATCCTCAATAGCCATCTTAGCTTCTGAAACAAAATCAAAAGCCGAGTAAGACTCGGTTATCTCTCTAACATCGATTAAATGATGAGGAACAGTTGCCTGCTCTTCTGGACTAGCCTTAGCCGTCCCAATATCAAGTCCTCGATAGACTTGCTGGCTATCTCCACTAACCACTTCGCCATTAAAACGCTCGGCCACTTCAATGGCAAGGGCTGTCTTTCCAACTGCAGTCGGTCCAACAATCACAATTATTTTTGTTTTCATCTTTTTTCCTTGAAAAATTCCCATTTTTTCGTTACTATTATTATAACATAAAAAGGTCAGTCAGAAAAATGTGACCTCTTGAGGAGGCTGGCTGATATAGAATATAAAGGAGGAAGACTCATGGCTAAAGGATTCGCTAAAGGTCTTGTAACAGGTGTCGCAGGAACTGTCGCTGCAGTCGCAGGTGCAGTATACGCATTTAAAAAGAAAGTAATCGAACCAGAAGAGCAAAAAGCAGCTTTCATCGAAGAAAACCGTAAAAAAGCAGCTCGTCGCCGCGTATCACGTTAAGAAACAAAAGAAGTTGGGATTCATTGTCTCAACTTCTTTTTTCTATTCTTTTAAATAGCTAGGTCAAACTTCAACTGTGGCTTGACAGGGTCATAATCCACCAACTCAAAGTCTTCTGCTTTAATATCAAAGAAATTGGTCTTATCTGGCACATTCAAGACCAAACGTGGTTGGCAGTTTGACGGCTCCCGACGAAGCAATTCCTGAGCTTGTTCAAATTGATTGTCATAGATATGGAGGTTGTTGATGAAGTAGAAGAACTTCCCAACCTTCCAGCCAAAATGTTTGGCAATCATCATTTGAAGAGCCACATACTGCATAGCATTGATGTGGTGGGCCACCAGCATATCATTGGAGCGCTGGGTCAAAGTCGCATCTAGATAGATTTCTCCGTCTACACGGCGAACATCAAACATGGTCTGAAAGGCGCATGGGAGTAGTCCTTCTGTTTCTTCGAAAGCTTGGTAATCCCAGAGTGATATGATATTGCGACGGTTCCAAGGATTGGCTTCCAACTGCTTGAGAAGCTTATTGATGATGTCGTGTTTCTTAACAACAGCACCATAGCGCTCACCAATGGTTCCTGTATCTCCCACTTCCCAGTCATTCCAGTAGTGAACATTGTACTTGCTATTCAGAACCTCTAAGCTATTAGACTGGTCTTGGTAAATCCAGAGCACTTCCTTGATGGCGGATTTGATAGCGATAGGACGCAAGGTTGTGATAGGAAATTCCCCCTTGGCCAAGTCATACTCGGCAAAGGCACCCGTTACGTACTTGGAGTTGGCAACAGTCCCATCCTTGTACTTGGGACGAGCCTGCTCAGAAAAGACACCGTCTTTGAGGATTCGTTCAATATTCTCTTTAAAAATCGTATCTGCTTTTGTCATTTACTCTCACCTCATTTATTTCCTAACTAGTATAGCATAAAAAAGAAAAGAGGAACATTACTAACTCTAGGTTAGCATTTTTCCCCTTTTATTATTTTATTGCAATACAAGTGATGCTGCTCCGATAACTCCAGCATCGTTTCCTAGAGTTGCAAGAGCCAATTTCGTTGTCGAACGTACTTGTGGGAAAGTATTTTCGTCGTAAACCTTTTGAACACCTTGTAGAAGGAATTCTCCTGCAGCTGATACACCTCCACCGATAACAATCGTTGAAGGGTTGAGGATTGAACCGATGTTAGCACAAGCGATTCCCAAGTAACGTGAGAAGTTACGGTAAACGATCAAGGCAAGATCGTCTCCTTCTTTCGCCAAATCAAAGACAGTCTTAGCAGTTACTTCTTCTCCGTTATCAATCAAACGTTTCAAGGCTGCATCGCCTTCGTATTCATCCGCATAACGACGAGTCAAGTTGACAATCCCTGTTGCTGAAGCAACTGTCTCAAGGCAACCTTTCTTACCGCAGGTACATGCGATTGGTTGGTCAAAGTCAACAGTGATGTGACCAAGCTCACCAGCAGCACCAGCAACACCGTGAAGCAATTTACCTTCTGCCACGATACCGCCACCAACACCTGTACCAAGTGTCATAAAGACAACGTCTGGTTGGTTTTCACCAGCACCCATCCAACGTTCACCAAGAGCTGCTACGTTGGCATCATTATCGATGAAGAAAGAAATGCCCAAGGCTTTTTCAATCTTTTCTTTAATTGGTTGAAGGGTTTTCCAGTTGAGGTTGTAGGCACCGATAACAGTCCCTTTTTCACGGTCAACCACACCTGGTGATCCCATTCCAATACCTTGGAAATCCGCTGCTGCCAATCCAAGCAAGTCCAAACGATGTTGAATAGACTCAATCATATCAT